>NZ_JAAALM010000212.1 GCF_009906395.1 Kineococcus indalonis | reverse complement strand
GGTGGGGGTTCCGGTCACCCGGCGACGGTAGTGCGGGCCCGCGCGCGCGGGCGCGCCGGGTCGGGGGCCGGGTCCGCGGCGGGGCCTGCGGCGGCGGGGCGTCAGCGCCACCCGCGGCGGCCGCGGGCGTCGAAGCAGGACGGGTGCCAGTGCCGGCGCTCGCTGACGCCGTCGCCCGGGCTGAAGGTGCCGCGCGAGGGCCAGACCACCACGTGCGGGACGCCGGGCGGGATCTCCTGGGCGCACCCGGGGCAGCGGTAGGTCTTGGTGGAGGTGCCCCCGCGCAGCGGGCGCACCACCCACGAGCCGTCGGGGCCGTCCACGGTGCGGTCCACGCCGCGGCCGAGCACGCCGCGCGGGGGCGGCTCGGGGCGGCGGCGGGGCGCGGGACGGCGGGCGCGCCCGGCACGTAAGCTGCCCCCTCGTGCGCCTGGTCATCGCCCGCTGCTCCGTCGACTACGCGGGGCGCCTGTCGGCGCACCTGCCGCTGGCCACGCGCCTGCTGCTGGTCAAGGCCGACGGCAGCGTCCTGGTGCACTCCGACGGCGGTTCCTACAAGCCGCTGAACTGGATGAGCCCGCCGGCCCGGCTGACGGTGGCGCCCGCCGGCGAGGACGCCGCCGAGGGCGTGGTGGAGACCTGGACGGTCCAGCACCTCAAGAGCGACGACCGCCTCGTGGTGTCGGTGCACGAGGTGCTGCACGACTCCAGCCACGAGCTGGGCGTGGACCCCGGGCTGGTCAAGGACGGCGTCGAGGCGCACCTGCAGAAGCTGCTGGCCGAGCACATCGCCACCCTGGGCGAGGGCTACCAGCTGGTGCGCCGGGAGTACCCCACGGCGATCGGCCCGGTGGACATCCTGGCCCGCGACGGCGGCGGCGGCACCGTCGCGGTGGAGATCAAGCGGCGCGGGGAGATCGACGGCGTGGAGCAGCTGACGCGCTACCTGGAGCTGCTCAACCGCGACCCGCAGCTGCGGCCGGTGGCCGGCGTGTTCGCCGCCCAGGAGATCAAGCCCCAGGCGCGCACGCTGGCCACCGACCGCGGCATCCGCTGCGTCACGCTGGACTACGACGCCCTGCGGGGCGTGGACGACGCCTCCACGCGCCTGTTCTGAGCCCGCGGGTGCAGCCGCGCCACCGCCGGGCGCACCCCGTCCTCGACGTGCTGCCCGTCCTCGACGTGCAGCACGCGGTGCAGGCGGGTGACGCGCACCAGGCGCAGCGCCGGCAGCGGCACGTCCCGCAGCACCAGCTCGCGCCCGGCCCGCTGCGCGCGCCGGTGGGCGCCGACGAGCACGCCCAGGGCGGTGGCGTCGGCGAGGACGACGCCCTCGACGCTCACCACCAGCGGCCCGCTGCCGCGGTCCACCGCGGCGTGCAGGGCGGTGCGCACCTCCGGCACCGTGTGCACGTCGAGGCGGCCGGACAGGCGCACGAGCCTGCCCGGTTCCTCCTCGACGAGCGTGGCACCGCCCGGTGGGGCGGCGCGGGCGGCGCGGCGCGCCGCCACGTCGTGCGCGGTGCCGGGCACCGCTCTCCTTGCTGCGACCTGGATCGCCATGTGTTCCTCCCCCGAGGACGCCGGTCGTGGTCACCGGCTAGGACGCAGGGGGCCCTCGTCCGGTTGCACCGCGCAGCCGCACGATCAGGGCACCCTGTGTGCCGACTCTGCCACGCAACGCAGTCGCGCGGGCGCGAAAGAGCACGCCGTTCCCGAACGGTGACCTGTCGGGCCCGGGCGCTGCCGCCGGGCTGGACAGGGCGGGGACACTGACCGGGTGACCTTCGGCGGCTACTACTACGCGGTGGGACCCCTCGTCGCCCTGCTGGTCGTGGGGGTGCTGGCGCTGCTGCTGCGCTGGACCTTCTCCCGCGGCCGCTCCCTGGTGGAGCGCCGCCCCAGCCGCGGCGACAGCAGCGAGTACGGCCTGCTGGAGGTGGTCTCGGCGCCGTCGACGTTCGTGGAGGCCGAGGTGCAGCGGCGCACCCTGCTCGACGCCGGCATCCGCGCCACCCTGGCCCCGACCACGGACGGCCCGCGGGTGATGGTCTTCCCCGAGCAGGCCGGCCTGGCGCGGCAGGTCCTCGACGGCCGCGGCCGTCGCCCGTGACGGCACCCGCGGCGCCGCCCGGGCGCGAGGAGGTGCTCGCGGCCGCGCTGGCGCTGGCCGCCGAGGACGAGGAGCGGGCCGGGGTGGCGATGGTGCTGGCCCTGGAGGACGGCGCTGCGTCCCCGCCCGCCGCGGGCGGGGACGCGGGCGGGGACGCGGACGGCGAGGCGCTGGCCCGGCGGCTGCGGCGCTGTTGGGAGGTCCTGGCCGGCGCCGACCCCGACGTCACCGTGCAGGACGCCCTGGCCGTGCTCGCCGACCTGGACGTGCGCCCGGAGCCGGCCCCGCCCGCGGCGCCGAGGGCCCCGGGCGAGCCCGCGCCGAGCCTGGCCGCCTGGCGCCCCGACGGCTGGCGGCGCCCGTCCTGGCCGCAGCGGCACGCCGAGGCGGCGCACGTGGTGCAGGCGCTGGCCGGCGGGCGGCTGCTGCGCGTGGTCAACTTCCACGACACCCCGCGCTCGCACCGCGAGCGGCTGCGCGCGGAGCTGACCTCGTACGCCGAGCGCTTCGAGCCGGTCAGCGCCGCCGACGTGCACGCCTTCCTGGACACCGGCCGCTGGCGCAGCACCCGCCCGGGCGTGGTGCCCGCCTTCTACGACGGCTTCGCCTCCGCGGTGGACGTGGCCGCGCCGCTGCTGGCCGAGACCGGCCTGGTCGGCTGGTTCTACCCGCCCACGGCGTTCCTGGACGCCCCGGCCAGCGCGCAGCGCGAGTTCGCCGTGCGCCACTCCTACGGGGTGCTGGACGCGCGCGAGGGCGAACGGCTGGCGATGACCTGGGACGACCTGGCCGCGCTGGCCGGGCGGCACGAGGTGTGCGGGCACACCGCCACCCACGCCGCCAGCGCCGCGGTGCGCACCGCGGGCGAGGTGGAGCGGGAGGTGCTGGAGCCGCTGGAGCGGCTGCGGCAGGTGTGCGGGCGCACCCCGGCGGCCTGGGCGTGGCTGGGCGGCACCCCGCACGACCCGCACGCGGCCGGCGACGCGGCCGTCGCCGCCGCGGGCGTGCGGCTGGTCACCTCCAACGCGCTGCTGCAGCGGCTGGCCTGAGCACCCGCCGGGCGGTCCCGCCCGGGGTGGTCGTTCCCGGGGCGGGTCCCCTCAGCGCAGGCCGCTGCGCGCCAGGCCCGCGACGAACTGCCGCTGCGCCAGGCCGAAGAGCACCAGCACCGGCAGCGCCGACAGCAGCGCCCCGGCCATCAGGGCCGGGTAGTCGGTCGTGTACTGGTTCTGCAGGAACGACAGCCCCACGGGCAGCGTGTACAGCTCCGGGACCCGCAGCGCCACCAGCGGCCAGGCGAACTCGTTCCAGCGGTACATGAACGTCATCACCACCAGGACCGCGACCAGGGGCCGCGCCAGCGGCAGCACGATCGAGACCAGCGTGCGCAGCTGCCCGGCGCCGTCCAGCTGGGCGGCCTCCAGCAGCTCGTCGGGCAGGGACAGGAAGTACTGCCGGGCCAGGAACACCCCGAACGCCTCCGCCGAGCGCGGCACGATGACGGCCCAGTAGGAGTTGATCCAGCCCAGGTCGTTGACGAGGTCGAACTGCGGCACCAGCAGCGTCTGCACCGGGATCATCAGGGTCGCGACGATGCAGAAGAAGACCACCGAGCGCCCCGGGAAGCGGTGCTTGGCCAGCACGAAGCCCGCCAGGACGTCCACGGCGACGGTGATCACGACGGCCACCACGGCGATCGCGGCGGAGTTGGAGACCCACTGCAGCAGCGGGAAGTCCACCAGGACGCGGCGGAAGGCGTCCAGCTCCAGGGTCGTGGGCAGCAGCCCCACCCGCCCGGCGGCCAGGTCCGAGCGCGAGGACAGCGCCGTGACGACCATCCAGTACAGCGGGAACACCCACACCAGCGCCAGGACCGCGACGACCAGCAGCCGCGGCCAGCGCGGCCGCCGCCGCGGCGGCACCGCCGCGGGGGCGGGCGAGGACAGGCGCGAGCCCTCGCGCACCGGGGCGCTCACGCGACCTCCTCCGCGTCGCGCTGGGCGCGCCAGGACAGCACGGTGGCCAGCAGGATGACGGCGAAGACGACGACGCCGATCGCGGAGCCGTACCCCTCCGCGCGCGCCTGGAAGCCCTGCGCGTAGGCGTAGGTGACGAGGATCTCCGTGGCCCCCGCGGGGCCGCCGCCGGTCATGACGCGCACCACGTCGAAGGTCTGGAAGACCTCCACGACCATGAGCACCACCACGAAGAACGTGGTGGGGCGCAGCAGCGGCCAGCTGACGTGCCGCACGCGCTGCCAGCGGGAGGCGCCGTCGAGCTCGGCGGCCTCCAGCACGTCGCGGTCCAGGCCCTGCAGCGCGCTGAGGTAGAGCACCACCACCAGCCCGGTGCGGGCCCAGAACAGCACCACGAACACCGACACCGCCGCGGCGGTGCCGCTGGACTGCCAGTCGGGGGCCGGCAGCCCCAGGGCGGTGAGGGTGCGGTCCACGATGCCGACGTTCTGGTCGAAGATCCACCGGCCCGCCATGGCGACGACCACGCCGGAGAGCACGTAGGGCGCCAGGAACAGCGCCCGGAACAGCCCCCGCGCCGGCAGCTGCTCGCGCAGCAGCAGCGCGATGCCGAAGCCGGCGGCCACGCTGGTGGGCACGGACACCAGCGCCAGCAGGCCGGTGTTGCCCGCGGCGCGCCAGAACACCGGGTCGCCGGCCATGCGGGCGTAGTTGGCCAGGCCGGTGAACTCCGGCTCGCCGATGCCGGTGGAGTCCGTCAGGGAGATGCGCACCGCCTGCACCAGCGGGTAGAGCACGAACAGCCCGAAGAGCAGCAGCGCCGGGGCGAGCAGCGCGTAGGAGGTGGCCCAGCGGCGCACCGGCCTGCGGGTCCGGCCGGCGGCGCGGCCGGCCGCGACACCGGCGACGCTCACGCGTCGATCACCGACCGCACCCCGTCGGTGATCTTGCGCAGGGCGGTGGCGTCGTCGTCGGAACCGAGGAAGGCCTCGTCGAGGCGGTCGCGCAGCTGGGCGTTGATGGCGCTGAAGCTGGGCACGACGACCTGCTCCACCAGCGGGGTGCGGATCTCGCGCGCCTGCTGCACGTACAGCTCCATCAGGTCCGGGCGCACGACCCAGTCCAGGGAGGCGGCGTCGACGTCGCTGCGGGTGGGCAGCACGGTGGCGGCGGCGCAGAACTCCCCCACCTGCTGCGCCTGGGCGCAGAAGGCCAGGAAGTCCAGCGCCGCGTCCCTCTTGGCGCTGTCCTGCACCGCCACCAGCGCGTTGCCGCCGAGGTCGGCGGAGGCGTTGACGGCGCGCGGCAGGAAGGTGGCCGAGTAGCCGAAGCCGCCGCCCTCGATCTCCGAGAGCAGGAAGTCGCCGGCGAAGCACATCGCGACGGTCTGGTTGAGGAAGAGGTCGCTGGCGCCCTGGCCGCGGGCGTTGGCGTTGGGCGGGGTCAGGCCCTGGCGGAACAGGTCGCGGGTGAAGGTCAGCGCCGCCAGCATCCCGGGGTCGTCCTCGGCCACGGCGTCCAGGCCCTCGGTGAGCAGCCGCCCGCCGGCCTGGTCGACGAAGTTCAGCCAGCGGAAGGCCCCGGCGTTCTGCCAGTTCACCGCCACCGCGTAGGTGTCGGCGCGGGTGGGCCGCACCCGGCGGGCGGCGTCGGCGAACTGCTCCCAGCTCCACGCCTCCTGCGGGGTGCGCGGCAGGCTCAGCCCGGCGGAGGCGACGGCCTCGTCATTGACGAGCACCATGGAGGTGTCGGTGTGGTGCGGGATGCCGAAGGTGCCCTGCTCGTCGGTGACCGCGCTCCAGAACGCCGGCAGGAACGCCTGCTCCAGCGCACCGGCGTCGGGCAGGTCCGCCAGCACCCCCTGGGCGCGGTAGGCGGCCACGTCGGTGTAGCTGACGCGGAACAGGTCCGGGGGGCTGTCGGTGCGCAGCGCCGTGTCCACGGCGGTGAGGACCTCCGAGTACGGCACCACCTGCAGCCGCACGCGGGGCCCGCCCTGGGCGGCGAAGTCGGCGGCGAGCTTCTCGAACGCGGGGCGCTCCGCGTCGCTCGCCCACGTGATCATGGTGAGCTCGTCGGGGGCGGCGGAGGAGGCGTCGGAGGAGTCGCCGGTGGAGAAGCCGCTGCAGGCCGACAGGCCCGCGGCGGCGGTGAGTCCCGCGCCGGCCCCCAGCAGGGCGCGGCGGGAGGTCGTGGGCGTGGTGCGGGGTG
>NZ_JAAALM010000211.1 GCF_009906395.1 Kineococcus indalonis | reverse complement strand
GCCCCTGACCGACAGGTGACGCGTGTCCCCCTCCCCCGCCGCGGCGACCCCGCGGTCCACCGCGAGCTCCACCTCCCTGGGCTCGGCCCTCGTGCGCACGCTGCGCACCGACCGCGGCGCGGCCGCCGGGGCCGTCGTGGTGGCGCTGCTCGTGCTGCTGGCCCTGCTGGCCCCGGTGATCACCGCGGTCACGGGCCAGGACCCCTACACCTACGACCGCTCCGCGTTGGACCCCGCCTCGGGGCTGCCGGCCGGGCCGCTGGGCGGGGTGAGCGCCACCCACTGGTTCGGGGTGGAGCCGCTGACGGGCCGGGACCTGTTCGCGGTCGTCGCGCACGGGGCGCGCACCTCGTTCCTCATCGGGGTGCTCGCCACCGCCGTCTCGGTGGTGGTGGGCGTCGTGCTCGGCGCGAGCGCCGGCTACCTGGGCGGCTGGTGGGACCGCGTCGTGGGCTGGACGGGGGACGTGGTGTTCGGCTTCCCGTACCTGGTGTTCATGGTCGCCCTGGGCGCGGTGCTGCCGCCGGACGTGCCGCGCACCCTGCTGCTGGTCGTCGTCATCGGGTTCTTCGGCTGGCCGCGCGTGGCGCGGGTGGTGCGCTCGGCCACGCTGTCGCTGACGCGGCGGGGCTTCGTGCGCGCGGCGCAGGCGATGGGCTCGCCGCCGTGGCGGACGATCACGCGCCGGGTGCTGCCGAACCTGTGGGGCCCGGTGGTGGTCGTGGCGACGCTGTCGATCCCCGAGCGCATCGGCCTGGAGGCGGCGCTGTCGTTCCTGGGCGTGGGGGTGCGCCCGCCCACGCCGAGCTGGGGCCGGTCGATCTCCGACGCGATCGGGTGGGTGCAGACCGACCCGATGTTCCTGGTCTTCCCCGGCCTGGCGCTGTTCGCGGCGACGCTGGCGTTCAACCTGCTCGGCGACGGCCTGCGCGACGCGCTGGACCCGCGCACGGCCCGGCAGGGGGCGCGCTGATGGCCGGGGTGCGCTACGCGCTGAGCCGCGTCGGCAGCGGGCTGCTGGTCCTGGTCGCCGTGGCGTTCGTCACCTACGCCGTGTTCTACCTGCTGCCCTCGGACCCGGCGCAGCTGTCCTGCGGGCGGCCGTGCACGCCGGAGGCGCTGGAGCGCGCGCGCGGGTTCATGGGCTTCGACGAGCCGTGGTGGCAGCAGTTCGGGCACTTCCTCACCGGCGTGGTCACCGGGCGCACCTTCGGCTCCGGCGCCACCGCGGTGCAGTGCGCGGCGCCGTGCTTCGGCTACTCCTTCCAGGAGAGCGCCCCGGTGGCCTCCCTGATCGTGGACCGGCTGCCGGTGACGCTGTCGCTGGCGGTGGGCGCGGCGGTGCTGTGGGCCGTGGCGGGGGTGGCGCTGGGCGTGCTGGCGGCGCTCAAGCGCGGCACCGCCTGGGACCACCTGACCTCGGCGGTGTCGGTGGTGGGCGTGTCCGCGCCGGTGTACCTGCTGGGGCTGCTGGGCATCCTGCTGCTGGGGTTCACCCTGGACGTGGTGCCGGTCAGCGGTTACGTGCCGCTGAGCGAGTCGCCGCTGGACTGGGCCTGGCACCTGGTGCTGCCGTGGGTGGTGCTGGCGTTCATCAACGGCGCCGTCTACGTGCGCCTGACGCGCGGGCAGATGCTGGAGGTCCTCGGCGAGGACTACGTGCGCACCGCGCGCGCCAAGGGCCTGCCCGAGCGCACCGTCGTCGGCAAGCACGCGCTGCGCAACGTCACGCTGCCGCTGGTGACGCTGTTCGGGCTGGACCTGGGCGGCCTGCTCGGCGGCGCCGTCATCACCGAGCGCGTCTTCGGCATGCCCGGCGTCGGCTCGTTGTTGCTGGACGCGGTGGGCAACCTCGACCTGCCGCTGCTGCTGGGCACGACCCTGTTCGCCGCGTTCGCGGTCGTGGCCGCCAACGTCGTCGTGGACCTCGTCTACGGCGTCCTCGACCCCCGGGCGCGCCTGACGTGAGGCCCGCCCCGTCCCACGACTCCCCGGTCCCGCGCCCCGCGGCACCGGTCCGCACCAGGAAGGCCCCCGACATGACGCTCGACCGCCGCCAGCTCCTGCTCGGCTCGCTCCTCGCCGGCATCGGCGGCACCGCGTTCCTCAGCGCCTGCGGCGCCAACGACCCGGAGCGCTCCGGGCAGGGCTCCGGCCAGGGCTCCACCGAGCGCGGCGGCACGCTGACGGTCCTCGTGGAGTCCACGAGCACGAACTTCGACCCCGCCAAGAGCCAGAGCCTGGCGATCACCTCCCTGGGCCTGGTGCACCGGCGCCTGACGGCGTGGCGGGTGACCTCCGGGCAGCCCGCGGAGCTGGTGCCCGACCTGGCCACGGACACCGGCACCGCCGGCGATGACGGGCGCACCTGGACGTTCACCCTCAAGGACGGGCTGCTGTTCTCCGACGGCACCCCGATCCGCGCCCAGGACGTCAAGTGGGGCCTGGAGCGCTCCTTCGCCGCCGCCTTCAGCGGGGGCCTGACGTACCACAAGGACCTGCTCGCCGGCGCCGACGGCTACGCCGGCCCGTTCGAGGGCGCGCGCCTGGACTCCATCGCCACCCCGGACGAGAAGACGATCGTCTTCACCCTGGAGCGCCCCTACGGCGACTGGGGCTGGATCGCCAGCACCCCGGCGTTCGCGCCCGTGCCGGAGGGCAAGGGCGCCGAGGCCGACTACGGCCTGCGGCCGATCGCCTCGGGCCCGTACGCGGTGACCGCGAACCAGCAGGGCGTGCGCATCGAGCTGACCCGCAACGAGCGCTGGTCGGCGGACACCGACGAGGTGCGCCCGGCGCTGCCCGACACGGTGGTCTTCTCCCTGGGGCAGTCCGCCGACGTCGTCTCCCAGCGCCTGGCCGCGGACTCCGGCGACGACCAGAGCGCCTTCGGCGCCTCCTTCGTCTCCCCCGCGCAGCTGGCGCAGGTGGCCGCGAACCCGTCGGTGAAGGACCGCCTGGTGACCTCCGAGTCCGGCGCCCTGGCGTTCCTGGCGCTGAACACCTCGCGCGGGCCGCTGCGCGACGTGAACGTGCGCAAGGCGTTCCAGTACGCCGTGGACAAGGCCGGTTTCCAGGTCGCCTCCGCGGGCACCGCCGCGCTGGCCGGCGAGGTCGCCACCACGCTGATCACCGACGGCATCGCCGGCCGGGAGGAGTTCGACCTGTACGGCGCGCCCGCCGAGGGCGACCCGGCCAGGGCGAAGCAGCTGCTGGCCGACGCCGGCTTCCCGCAGGGGCTGAGCGGGCTGCGGCTGCTGGTCAGCCAGGACAACAACGGCGCCGCCAAGGGGCAGGCGGTGCAGGCGTCGCTGGCGCAGGCCGGCATCCAGGTGGTGCTGGACGTGCGCGACAGCGACGCCTACTACGCGGCGGTCAACGACGTGAACCCCGACGAGTACGACCTGGCACTGGCGTCGTGGCAGCCGGACTTCCCCAGCGCCAACGCCAACATCCAGCCGCTGTTCGCCAGCAACCAGATCGGGGGCGGCGGGTACAACTCCGCCCGCTACTCCAACCCGGCGGTGGACGCCGCGATCGAGCAGGCGCAGGCCGCGGTGGACCCCGACGCGGCCGCGGCGGCGTGGGTGGCGATCGACAAGCAGGTCATGGCCGACTCCCCCGTGGTGCCGCTGATCTACACGCGCAACTCGTTCCTGCGCGGCTCGAAGGTGACGAACTTCTTCATCGGCGCCTTCCCCGCGTACCCGAACTACCTGGCTGCCGGGGTCGCGCAGTGACGTCCTCCCCGGCGCCCGCCGACCCGCTGCTGCAGCTGCAGGACGCCGACGTGGTGTTCGGCGCCGGCCCCGGTGCCGTGCACGCGGTGCGCGGGGTGAGCTTCTCGGTGGGCGCCGGGGAGGTGCTCGCGGTGGTCGGCGAGTCCGGCTCGGGCAAGACGGTCACGGCGATGTCGCTGCTGGGGCTGCTGCCGGCGTCGGCGCGGGTGGGCGGGCGCGCGCTGCTGCGCGGGCAGGACCTGTACGCGCTGCGCGGGGAGGACCTGCGCGCGGTGCGCGGGGCGCAGGTGGCGATGGTGTTCCAGGAGCCGATGAGCGCGCTGAACCCGGTGCTGACGATCGGCGACCAGCTCGCCGAGGCGGTGCGGGCGCACGCGCGCGTCCCGCGCGCCGCGGCGCGGGCGCGGGCGCTGCAGCTGCTGGGCGAGGTGCGCCTGCCGGACCCGGCGGGCAAGCTGCGCGCCCACCCGCACGAGCTGTCCGGCGGGCAGCTGCAGCGCGTGGTGATCGCCATGGCGCTGGCCGGCGGCCCGGCGCTGCTGGTGGCCGACGAGCCCACGACGGCGCTGGACGTGACGGTGCAGGCCGAGGTGCTGGCGCTGCTGCGCGACCTGGTGGGGCGCACCGGCGCCTCGGTGCTGCTCATCACCCACGACATGGGGGTGGTCGCCGATCTCGCCGACCGCGTCGTGGTGATGCGCGAGGGCCGCGTGGTGGAGACCGGGACCGTCACCGCCGTCCTGCGCTCCCCGCGCGAGGAGTACACCCGCCAGCTGCTGGCCGCGGTGCCGGCGCTGCCGGTGCCGGTGCCCGGCGCGGTGCCGGCGGGCGAGGACGGCCCGGTGCGCCGCGGCGCGCAGGTCGCCGCGCGCACCGACCCGGCGCGCTCCTCGGTGCCCGACGAGGTCCCGGCGGGCGCGGACGTCGCCCTGGCCGTGCGCGGGCTGCACGTGCGCTTCGGCGGCCGGTTGGGCACCCGCGCGGTGCACGCGGTCGCCGGCGTGGACCTGCACGTGGCGCGCGGGGAGGTGCTGGGCCTGGTCGGCGAGTCCGGCTCCGGCAAGAGCACCCTGGCCGGGTGCGTCAGCGGCCTGGTGCGCCGCACCGCGGGGACGGTGGAGGTGGCCGGGCAGGACCCCGAGGGCCTGCGCGGCGCGCGGCTGCGGGAGCTGCGCGGCCGGGTCGGGGTGGTGTTCCAGGACCCCGCCTCCACCCTGGACCCGCGCGCCACCGTGGCGGACTCGGTGGCCGAGCCGCTGCTGCTGCACTCGCGGCTGCGCGGGGGCGCGCTGCGCGCGGAGGTGGAGCGGCTGCTGGAGGCGGTGGCGCTGCCGGGCGGGTACGGCGAGCGGTTCCCGCACGAGCTGTCCGGCGGGCAGCGCCAGCGGGTGGCGATCGCGCGGGCCGTGGCGCTGGGCCCGGACCTGCTGGTGGCCGACGAGCCGACCAGCGCCCTGGACGTGTCGGTGCAGGCCCGGGTGCTGGAGCTGCTGGGCGAGCTGCGCGAGCGCTTCGGCTTCGCGTGCCTGTTCATCACCCACGACCTGGCGGTGGTCAGCCGGGTCGCGGAGCGGGTCGCGGTGATGCACCGCGGGCGGGTGGTGGAGCAGGGCCCGGCCGGGGACGTGCTGGCGCGCCCGCTGCACCCGTACACGCAGCGGCTGGTGGCGGCCGCGCCGGTGGCCGACCCGGACGCCCAGCGCGAGCGCCGCGCGGCCTGGCGGGCGCTGGCGTCCTGAGGGGCGCTGGCGCCTGAGAGGGCCGGTCCCAGGAAGAACCGGTCCTGCACGTCCTCCAGCCCCTGCGCGTGGCACGCCACGGGCCGCACGACGGGTCCCCCGGTCCTCGCGGCGTGCTCGACCAGCTCCAGCAGCACGGGCGCCAGGGCGGCCACCCGCGCGTACCGCACGAAGAACTCCTGGTCCACCGCCCCCGCTCTGCCGACCACGCCGAGCTCGCCGCCGCCGACCATGTCGGGGCAGCCGAGGGGGCGCCCGATCAGCCCCTGCAGCACCAGCCGGGCACCAGGCTCTCGATGCCCTCCGGGCCCCGTGCCGGCGGCTCGTCGTGCAGCCGCTGCGCCAGGGGCTGGCCGGCCGTCCTCCAGCAGGCGCGGTACTCGTTGAAGGGGTACCGCAGGCCCACCCGCGCCCACGCCTCGGTGAGGTCCACGGGTTCGCCGCCGGAGGCGGTGACGTCCTCGGGGCGGTGGCCGCGCAGCTCGGCGACCACCGCCGCCGGGTCGGGGAAGCGGGCCCGCTCGAAGCGCCAGGTGCCGTAGTCCTGCGCCCAGCAGTCGTCGATCAGCAGTGCGCCCGGTGGCACGCCGGCGTCCAGCAGGCCGCGGGCGTGGGCGAGCACGCCCTCCTGGGTGGGCGCGAACGGCATCTCGATCCAGGTGCTGCGCTGCGGGCCGGTGAACAGCTCGCGGGCCGGTGCGCGCCCGGAGGACGGGGAGGAGCGCGCCGGCGTTGCGCGCCAGGTCGCGGGCGTGGGGGCGGGTGCCGAAGGGCGCGTGGCGCCCGTCGGCGACGGCCCCGCCCCACCACCGCTCCCCGGGCTCCAGGGCGAGGTCGAGCTCGTCGCCGCGGGCCAGCTCGGCCCAGCGGGCGGCGGGTGGCGCGGCGGGTGGCGCGGACGGCACCG
>NZ_JAAALM010000210.1 GCF_009906395.1 Kineococcus indalonis | reverse complement strand
GTACCGGCCCCGCGGCACCCCCCGCGAACGCCTGCAGGCGCAGGTCCTCGACCTCGTGCGCGACCTCGGCGCGCAGGGGCAGCGCGTCGCCGACGACTTCGCCGGCCGCCGGGGCCTGCACCCCACGGACATGCGCGCCCTGCTGCACGTCATGCGCCGCGAGGGCGAGGGCGACCCGATGACCACCGGCGAGCTGGCGGCGGCCCTCGGCCTCACCTCCGGCGCCGCCACCGGCGTCGTGGACCGGCTGGAGCGCGCCGGGCACCTGCGCCGCGAGCGCGACACCGCCGACCGCCGCAAGGTGCACCTGCGCTTCGGCGAGCACGGCGCCGCCGTCGCCGTGGAGTTCTTCGGCCCGCTCGGCCGGCGCAGCGACGAGCTGATGGCCCGCTACGACGACGCCGAGCTGGAGGTCGTGCGCCGCTTCCTGACCGACATGACCGCCGCCCTGGAGGCCCACCGCGCCGACGGCTGACGCACCGCCGGCGCGGCCCGGCCCCCGGGCCCGCGGGTCCCGCCTCAGGCCGTGGCGACGGGCGCGCCGGCGACCGGCGCGCCGCTCAGCTCGGCGGCGCCCGGGTCGAGGGTGCGCAGGTCGCCGGCGCGCGCCCCGGCCGGCACGACGACGACGGGCACGTGCGCGCGGTGCAGCACGGCGCGGCTGGTCGAGCCCAGCAGGGCCGAGCGCAGCGCGCCGTGCCCGCCGACGCCGACGACCAGCAGGGCGGCGTCGCGGGATCGCTCCACGAGCACGTCGGAGGCGAAGGCGTCGACCACGACGGCGACCTCCACCGCCAGGCCGTGCTCGCGCCGCAGCGGCTCCACGGCCGCCTCCACGAGCGCGCGCACCCGCGCGCGGGCCGCGCGCCGGGCCGCCAGGTGCACCTCGGGGTCGGTGACGGCCAGGTGGTCCACCGGCAGGTGGGTGGTGCGCACCACCCGCAGCGCCTGCCCGCGCAGCGCCGCCTCGGCCGCGGCCAGCTCCAGCGCGGCGAGGGAGGCGGCGGAGCCGTCGAAGCCGACCACGACGCCGCGGGCCCACGGGACGGGGTCGCCGCCCACCGCCACGGCCGGGCACGGCGCGTGCTGCGCCAGCGCCAGGGCCGTGGAGCCCGGGCGCCCGGAGCGCCGGCCCAGCCCGGTCACGACGAGGTCGGCGTCCCCGGACGCCCCCAGCAGCACCGCGCGCACCGTGCCGCGCTCGACGGAGGAGCGCACCGGCACCGCGGGGGCACCGGTGCGCACGACCTCCTCGGCGCGCTGCAGCGCCCGGCGCGCGCGCTGCTCGGTGACGGCGGCGTCGCGCGGCGGCGGCGGGGGCGCCGCCCCCAGCCCGTCCGCCCACAGCCCGGCCGGGCCCACCCCGGCCGCGTCCTCGTGCGGCACGGCGTGCACGAGGTGCACGTGAGCGCCCCGGCGTGCGGCCTCGGCGGCGGCCCACCGCAGGGCCGGCGCGGCCGCGCCGGCCTCGTCGACGCCCACGACGATCGTCCTGGTCCCGGTCCTGCTGTCCACGGCTCCTCCTCGGCGGTCGCCGGCCCCCTCGCGCGGTCCTCCCGGCCGCGACGCGAGGCCCCGGCACCCCCATGGTGCGCCGCGCGGGCGCCGGGCGGTAGGGGGCGGACCCGGGAACGCCTCCGCGGACGGCGCGGACGGCGCGGATGGCGCGGACGCCGGAGGGGCCGGACCCGGCGCTGGTGCGCCCGGTCCGGCCCCTCCCGGGTGTGCGCGCCGCGGGTCCGTCGGGTGTGGTCACGACGGGCCCGCGGCGCAGATCAGAACTCCCAGTCCTCGTCCTCGGTGGCCACGGCCTTGCCGATGACGTAGCTGGACCCGGAGCCGGAGAAGAAGTCGTGGTTCTCGTCGGCGTTCGGGGACAGCGCGGACAGGATCGCGGGGTCCACCCTCGCGGTGTCGGCGGGGAACATGCCCTCGTAGCCGAGGTTCATGAGCGCCTTGTTGGCGTTGTAGTGCAGGAACGTGCGGACGTCGTCGGTGAGCCCGACGTTGTCGTAGAGGTCCGCGGTGTACTTGCACTCGTTGTCGTACAGCTCGAAGAGCAGGTCGAAGGTGTAGTCCTTCAGCTCGTCCCGCTTGGCCTGGTCCACCAGCTCCAGGCCGCGCTGGTACTTGTAGCCGATGTAGTACCCGTGCACGGCCTCGTCGCGGATGATGAGCCGGACGAGGTCGGCGGTGTTCGTCAGCTGCGCGCGCGAGGAGAAGTGCATCGGCAGGAAGAAGCCGGAGTAGAAGAGGAAGGACTCCAGCAGCGTGGAGGCCACCTTCCGCTTCAGCGGGTCGTCGCCGTGGTAGTACTCCAGGACGATCGAGGCCTTGCGCTGCAGCGCCTCGTTGTCCTCCGACCAGCTGAACGCCTCGTCGATGGCCTGCGTCGAGGCCAGCGTGGAGAAGATCGAGGAGTAGCTGCGGGCGTGCACCGACTCCATGAACGCGATGTTCGTGTAGACGGCCTCCTCGTGGGGGGTCAGCGCGTCCGGGATGAGCGAGACGGCCCCCACCGTGCCCTGGATGGTGTCCAGCAGGGTCAGGCCGGTGAACACCCGCATCGTCAGCTGCTTCTCGGCGGCCGACAGCCGCGCCCACGACTGCACGTCGTTGGACAGCGGCACCTTCTCCGGCAGCCAGAAGTTGCTCGTGAGGCGGTTCCAGACCTCCAGGTCCTTCTCGTCCTGCACGCGGTTCCAGTTGATCGCGTTCACGCGATCGATGAGCTTGACCTTCTCCACCATCTCGTCCTCGTCCCTCGCCTGCTCGCCCCGTCGTCCGGCCGCCGTCCCGCCGCTGCTCACAGCATGCAGCTGACGCAGCCCTCGACCTCGGTGCCCTCCAGCGCCATCTGGCGGATGCGCACGTAGTAGATCGTCTTGATGCCCTTGCGCCACGCGTAGATCTGCGCGCGGTTGACGTCGCGGGTGGTGGCGGTGTCCTTGAAGAACAGCGTCAGCGACAGGCCCTGGTCGACGTGCTGGGTGGCCGCGGCGTACGTGTCGATGATCTTCTCGGGACCGATCTCGTACGCGTCCTCGTAGTACTCCAGGTTGTCGTTCGTCATGAACGGCGCCGGGTAGTAGACGCGGCCGAGCTTGCCCTCCTTGCGGATCTCGATCTTGGAGGCGATCGGGTGGATCGAGGAGGTGGAGTTGTTGATGTAGCTGATGGACCCGGTGGGCGGCACCGCCTGCAGGTTCTGGTTGAAGATGCCGTGCTCCACCACGGAGGCCTTCAGCGCGCGCCAGTCCTCCTGGGTGGGGATCGCGATGCCGGCCTTGGCGAACAGCCCGGCGACGCGCTCGGTGGCCGGCGCCCACTCCCGCTCGGTGTACTTGTCGAAGAAGCTGCCGTCGGCGTAGGCGGAGCGCTCGAAGCCCTCGAACGTCGTGCCGGTCTCGATGGCGATCTCGTTGGAGGCCCGCAGCGCGTGGAAGAGCACCGAGTAGAAGTAGATGTTCGTGAAGTCGATGCCCTCCTCGCTGCCGTAGTGGACCCGCTCGCGGGCCAGGTAGCCGTGCAGGTTCATCTGGCCCAGGCCGATGGCGTGCGAGCGCGAGTTGCCGTGGGCGATGGAGGGCACGGAGCGGATGTCGCTGGCCACCGACACGGCGGTGAGCGCGCGCACCGCGGTGCCGACGGTGCGGCCGAGGTCGCCGCCGTCCATGGCCAGGGCGATGTTCAGCGAGCCGAGGTTGCAGGAGATGTCCTTGCCGACGACCTCGTAGCCGAGGTCCTCGCCCAGCCGGCTGGGGGTGTTGACCTGCAGGATCTCCGAGCACAGGTTCGACATGTTGATGCGGCCGTCGATCGGGTTGGCCCGGTTCACCGTGTCCTCGAACACGACGTAGGGGTAGCCCGACTCGAACTGCAGCTCGGCGAGGGTCTGGAAGAAGTCGCGGGCGTTGATCTGCGTCTTCTTGATGCGCGGGTCCGCGACCATCTCGCGGTACTTCTCGCTCACCGCGACGTCGCCGAACGGCACGCCGTAGACGCGCTCGACGTCGTAGGGGGAGAACAGGTGCATCGGCTCGTTGTTCTTGGCGAGCTCGAAGGTGATGTCGGGGACGACGACGCCGAGGCTGAGGGTCTTGATGCGGATCTTCTCGTCGGCGTTCTCGCGCTTGGTGTCCAGGAACCGCATGATGTCGGGGTGGTGCGCCGAGAGGTACACCGCGCCCGCGCCCTGGCGCGCACCGAGCTGGTTGGCGTAGGAGAAGGAGTCCTCCAGCAGCTTCATCACGGGGATGACGCCGGAGGACTGGTTCTCGATGCGCTTGATGGGCGCGCCGTACTCGCGGATGTTGCTCAGCAGCAGCGCCACGCCGCCGCCGCGCTTGGACAGCTGCAGGGCGGAGTTGATGCCGCGGCCGATGGACTCCATGTCGTCCTCGATGCGCAGCAGGAAGCAGGAGACCAGCTCGCCGCGCGAGGCCTTGCCCGCGTTGAGGAAGGTGGGGGTGGCCGGCTGGAAGCGGCCGCTGACGATCTCGTCGAGGATCGCGGTGGCCAGCGCCTCGTCGCCGGCGGCGAGGGTGAGGGCGGTCATCACGGCGCGGTCCTCGAAGCCCTCGAGGTACTGCTTGCCGTCGAAGCTCTTCAGCGCGTAGCTGGTGAAGAACTTGAAGGCGCCCAGGAAGGTGGCGAAGCGGAACCTCGCGGCGTGGGCGCGGTCGGTCAGCTCGCGCACGAAGGCGCGCGGGTAGCGGTCCAGCACGGCCGCCTCGTAGTACCCCTCGGCGACGAGGTGGTCCAGGCGGGCCTCGAAGCTGGCGAAGACCGGGGTGCTGGGGATGACGTGCTGCAGGAAGTACTGCCGGGCCGCCTCGCGGTCCGCGTCGAACTGGATGCGCCCCTGCGCGTCCCAGAGGTTCAGCATCGCGTTGAGCGAGTGGAAGCCCGGGGAGGCCTGCGCCTGGGCCGGGACGGCGCCGGTGGCCTCGGGGGCGGCGGGGGTGAGGGTCACAGCGTGTCCAATCCGTCGCGGACGCGACGCACGTCCTCGGGGGTGCCGAAGAGCTCGAAGCGGTACAGGAGGGGCACGCGGCACTTGGCGGCGACGACGTCGCCGGCCACGGCGTAGTGGGCCCCGAAGTTGGTGTTGCCGGCCCCGACCACGCCCCGCAGGAGGGCGCGGTTGGCCGGGTCGTTCAGGAAGCGGATCACCTGCTTGGGCACCGCCCCGGCGCCGTCACCGCCGCCGTAGGTGGGCACGATGAGGACGTAGGGCCGGCTGACGCTCAGGTGCTCCTCGCGCGGGCGCAGGGGGATCCGCCGCGCCGCCACCCCCAGCTT
Source organism: Kineococcus indalonis (assembly GCF_009906395.1). Lineage (GTDB taxonomy): Bacteria > Actinomycetota > Actinomycetes > Actinomycetales > Kineococcaceae > Kineococcus > Kineococcus indalonis. Next base: position 1,101 of record NZ_JAAALM010000210.1, on the reverse strand, counting down.
CTCCACGAAGCGGTGGGTGTTGCCGGACACGCTCGAGAAGTAGACGACGTCGAGCGGCACGGCGTGGCCTCAGGAGACGGCGGCGAAGCGGTCCGCGAGGGCGTCGATGCGGTCGGGGCGGAAGCCCGACCAGTGCTCGTCGCCGCTGACCACGACGGGGGCCTGGACGTGGCCCAGGGCGCGCACCGCCTGCAGGGCCTGCGCGTCGCTGGTGACGTCGACGACCTCGTAGGAGAGGCCCTTGCGGTCGAGCGCGCGGTAGGTCGCCTTGCACTGCACGCAGGAGGGCGTGCTGTAGACGGTGATGCTCATGGGGTGGTCCTTCCCTCGGGTGCCAGGCCCGGCGTGCTGGGGTGAGTCAGACACTACCCCTAGGGGCCGACACCGCAAGGCACCACAAGATGGTGTGTCACATCCGTGTGATTTCCCCAGGCTGTGGACGGGGTGGACGACGGGGTCCCGCACGCCCGTGACCTGCGGAATCGCTTCGCGGGGGGTGTGGGGAACGTGTGGATGATCAACGCAAAGTTACAATCCGATCACGCGCCGTCGGCGTGTCGCGGCGGACGGGTGGTGCGCGCGGGCGGGCCTCAGCAGCGGCGGTTCGCCAGCACCGGCAGCACCTCGCGCGCCCGCCGCACCTCCTCCGGGTCCAGGTCCACCACCAGGCGGCCCGGCTCGCCGCCCAGCTGCGCCAGCACCTGCCCCAGCGGGCCCACCGCGCGCGAGCGCCCCACCCCCAGGGGCGCCGCCGAGGGCGCGCCCGGGTCGGCCTGGCCGCAGGCCAGCACGAAGCAGGTGCTGTCCAGCGCCCGGGCGCGCGTGAGCAGCTCCCACTGCTCCACCTTGCCCGGGCCGGCGCCCCACGAGGCCGCCACGACCACCACCGAGGCCCCCCGCTCGGCCAGCGCCGTGAACAGCCCCGGGAAGCGCACGTCGTAGCAGGTGGCCAGCCCCACGCCCACGCCGTCGACGTCCACCACCACCGGCCCTCGGCCCGCCTCGACGGTGTCGGACTCGGCGAAGCCGAAGGCGTCGTACAGGTGGACCTTGTCGTAGGAGGCGCGCACGCCCGCCCCGCGCACCAGCAGGGTGTTGCGC
>NZ_JAAALM010000020.1 GCF_009906395.1 Kineococcus indalonis | reverse complement strand
GAGCTGACCCCACCCCGAGAGGACGACCCGAGCCGATGGCCGAGAACCCGACCGCCGAGCAGACCGCGCCGCAGCGCCAGGGGGTGAGGCGCGCCCTGGTGAGCGTCTACGACAAGACGGGCCTGGAGGAGCTCGCCACCGGCCTGCACGCCGCGGGCGTCGCGATCGTCTCCACCGGCTCCACCGCCGCGCGCATCGCCGCCGCCGGGGTGCCGGTGACGCCCGTGGAGGAGCTGACCGGCTTCCCCGAGTGCCTCGACGGCCGGGTCAAGACGCTGCACCCGCGCGTGCACGCCGGCATCCTCGCCGACCGCCGCCTGCCCGAGCACGTGCAGCAGCTGGCCGACCTGGGCGTGGAGCCGTTCGACCTGGTCGTGGTGAACCTCTACCCGTTCCGCCAGACCGTCGCCTCCGGCGCCGGCTTCGACGAGGTCGTGGAGCAGGTCGACATCGGCGGGCCGTCCATGGTGCGCGCCGCCGCGAAGAACCACCCCAGCGTCGCCGTCGTCGTCGACCCCGCCCGCTACGGCGAGGTGCTGCAGGCCGTGGCCGCCGGCGGGTTCACCGGGCCGCAGCGCCGCCGCCTGGCCGCGGAGGCGTTCGCGCACACCGCCTCCTACGACACCGCCGTCGCCGGCTGGTTCGCCGCGCAGACCCTGGACGAGGGCGACGAGGGCTGGCCCGCCGTCACCGGCGCCGCCCTGGAGCGCACCTCGGTGCTGCGCTACGGCGAGAACCCGCACCAGCGCGCCGCGGTGTACGCCGACCCGGCCGCCGAGCCGGGCATCGCGCAGGCCGTGCAGCTGCACGGCAAGGCGATGTCCTACAACAACTACGTCGACGCCGACGCGGCCCTGCGCGCGGCGTTCGACTTCAGCGCCCCGGCCGTGGCGGTCATCAAGCACGCCAACCCCTGCGGCATCGCCACCGGCGCCGACGTGGCCGACGCCCACGCCAAGGCGCACGCCTGCGACCCGGTGTCCGCCTACGGCGGCGTCATCGCCGCCAACCGCGTGGTCACCGCCGCGATGGCCGCGCAGGTCGCCGACGTGTTCACCGAGGTCGTCGTCGCCCCCGGTTTCGAGGCCGAGGCCCTGGAGGTGCTGCAGCGCAAGAAGAACGTGCGCCTGCTGCAGCTGCCGGACGGCTACGGGCGCCGCGACGAGGAGTGGCGCCCCGTCTCCGGCGGCGTGCTCGTGCAGCAGCTGGACCGCATCGACGCCGAGGGCGACGCGCCGGCGGGCTGGACGCTGGCGGCCGGCGAGCCCGCCGACGCGGCGACCCTGGCCGACCTGGAGTTCGCCTGGCGCTCGGTGCGCTCGGTGCGCTCCAACGCGATCCTGCTGGCGCGCGAGGGCGCCTCGGTGGGCGTGGGCATGGGCCAGGTGAACCGCGTGGACTCCTGCCGCCTGGCCGTCTCCCGCGCCGGCGAGGAGCGCGCCCGCGGCGCCGTGGCCGCCTCCGACGCGTTCTTCCCCTTCGCCGACGGCGCGCAGATCCTCATCGACGCCGGCGTGCGCGCGATCGTGCAGCCGGGCGGCTCGATCCGCGACGAGGAGGTCGTCGAGGCGGCCCGCGCGGCCGGGGTGACGATGTACTTCACCGGCGCACGCCACTTCGCGCACTGACCGGCGCGGGGGTGAGGGGGGTCCCGGCCGGCCCGTCCCGGCGCGTACCCGCCCCGCGGGTGCCCGCCGTCGGTACGGTGCCAGGCGTGCCAGGCGCGCCGGCGGGGACCCCGGGACGCGTGCCGCCCGCCGGCGGCGCGGTCCTCGGCGCGCTCGTGGCCGGGGCCGGGCTGGCCCTGGTGCTGACCCTGCTGGCCGGCCCCGTGGCCGGCGGCCTGGTGCTGGGCGCGGACCTGGCGGTCGCCGCGGTGCTGCGGCTGGTGCTGCCGGTGCGGGTCGCCGGGGCGCTGGCGGTGCGCTCGCGCGCCGTGGACACCGCGGTGCTGCTCGTGCTGGCCGCCGCGTGCGCGGCGCTGAGCTGGTCGCTGCCGGAGGGCTGAGCCGCCGGCGGGCCGCCTCGGTGCGTGGCGGGGCGCGCCCGCGGCGGGTTACGCTCGCCGGGACCATCCAGAGCGGCCGAGAGACCTGGCTCGACGACGCCGCAGCAACCGGGGGGGCCACGACGGCCCCGCCGGTGCTACCGCCAGGACCGATGGAGGAGCGCAGCCGCATGCCCGTGAAGTTCGCCTACTGGGTCCCCAACGTCTCCGGCGGTCTCGTCGTCTCCACGATCGAGCAGCGCACGAGCCACGAGCCCGCCTACAACGTCGAGGTCGCGCGCGCCGCCGAGCGCGTGGGCTTCGAGTACGCCCTCACCCAGGTGCGCTACCTCGCCTCCTACGGCGCGGACGCCCAGCACGAGTCCACCTCGTTCTCCCTGGCGCTGCTGCTGGCCACCGAGAAGATCAAGGTCATCGCCGCCGTCCACCCGTTCTTCTGGCACCCCGGCGTGCTGGCGAAGTTCGCCGCCACCGCGCAGGAGCTCACCGGCAACCGGCTGGCGCTGAACGTCGTCTCCGGCTGGTTCAAGGACGAGGCCACCCAGCTCGGCGTCACCTGGCACGAGCACGACGAGCGCTACCGCCAGTCCGAGGAGTTCATCAGCCTGCTGCGCGGGGTGTGGTCCCAGGACGGGTACTCCCAGAGCGGGGACTTCTTCTCCGCCCGCGACATCACCTTCCGCCCGCAGCCGAGGGTGCAGCCGGAGCTGTTCCAGGGCGGCAACTCCACCGCCGCGCAGGCGATGGCCGGGCGCGTCAGCGACTGGTACTTCATGAACGGCAAGCCGATCGCCGGCGCCGCCGAGCAGGTGCGCACCGTGGGCGCCCTGGCCGCGGCCGCCGGCCGCCGGATCCGCTTCGGCCTCAACGGCTTCGCCGTCGTGCGCGAGACGCGCGAGGAGGCGCGGGCGGTGCTGGAGGAGATCATCGCCAAGGCCGACGTCGCCAAGGTGGAGGGTTTCGGCGCCGCCGTGCAGGAGGCCGGCAACGCCACGAAGGACCGCAAGGGCATGTGGGCCGACAGCGAGTTCCGCGACCTCGTGCAGTACAACGACGGCTTCCGCACCGGCCTGGTCGGCACCCCCGACGAGGTCGCGCGCCGGGTGCTGGCGTACTCCCTGGTCGGGGTGGACCTGCTGCTGCTGGGCTTCCTGCACGTGAAGGAGGAGGTCGAGGCGTTCGGCGAGCTCGTCATCCCGCGGGTGCGCGAGCTGGAGCAGCGCCTGGCCGACGGAGAGGACCTCTCGCTGGGCGCCGAGCTCGACGAGGCGGTCACCGCCTCCGGTGGGCGGGTGGCCTCGCTCGTCTGAGCGCCCCGCCGCCGCGCCGCGCACCCGCCCGCCTCCGTGCGCGCGGCGCGCGGTGCACGTACGGTGCAGCGGTGACCGCTGCCGACACCTGCGCGCCCGTCGCGACCGGGGCCACCGAGCTCGTCGTCCTGCTCACCGAGGACGGCGCCCCCTGCGGCACCGCGCCCAAGTCGCAGGTGCACCACACCGCCACGCCGCTGCACCTGGCGTTCTCCTGCTGGGTGCTCGACGGGGCCGGGCGCACGCTGCTGACCCGGCGCGCCGACACCAAGCGCACCTGGCCCGGCGTGTGGACGAACTCCTTCTGCGGCCACCCGGGCCCGGGCGAGGACCCCGCCGACGCCGTGCACCGGCGTGCCGCCGACGAGCTGGGCAGCGCGGTGCACGCCGTCGCGCCCGTCCTGCCCGGGTTCCGCTACCGCGCCCGGATGGCCGACGGCACCGTGGAGAACGAGGTGTGCCCGGTCTTCACCGCCACCCTCGCCGCGGACCTGGCGCCCAACCCCGAGGAGGTCGGCGCCTGGCGCTGGGTGCCGCTGGAGCAGCTGCGCGCCGAGGTGGCCGCCGACCCCTCCCCGTTCAGCCCGTGGATGCTGCTGCAGCTGCAGCAGCTGCCCGCCGGCCTGCGCTGAGGCGCAGCGGGCGCGACGGGCTCAGCGCGGCAGGGCGCTGGCCCGCCAGCCGTCCGGGCCGGGCGCCGGCGGCAGCCCCAGCGAGCGGGCCCGGTCCGCCCAGTGCGAGCGCGGCAGCGGCGGCGGGGGCGCGGCCGGCGCCGCGGCCAGGCGCGTGAGCACCACCGTCAGCGCCGCCAGCTCCTCCGGCTCGGGGTTGCCGCGCTCGATGCGCAGCGCGGCGAGCAGGCCGGCGGCGGCCCCCGCGGGGGTCGGCCCGGGCTCGGGGACCACCGGCTGCGCGCTCACAGCGGGATGTTCCCGTGCTTCTTGGCCGGCAGCGAGGCCCGCTTGCCCGCCAGCGCCCGCAGCGCCCGCGCCACCTGCACCCGCGTCTCGGACGGGGCGACCACCGCGTCGACGAAGCCGCGCTCGGCGGCGACGTAGGGGTTGGCCAGCTCGTCCTCGTACTCCGCCACCAGCTCCCGGCGGCGGGCCTCGACGTCCTCACCGGCCTCCTCGGCGCGCTTGAGCGTGCCGCGGTGCAGGATGTTCACCGCGCCCTGCGCCCCCATGACGGCGATCTGCGCGGTCGGCCAGGCCAGGCACAGGTCCGCGCCCATCTCCTTGGACCCCATGACGATGTACGCCCCGCCGTACGCCTTGCGGGTGATCACCGTCACCAGCGGCACGGTCGCCTCGGCGTAGGCGTGCAGCAGCTTGGCGCCGCGGCGGATGATGCCGCCGTGCTCCTGCCCGACGCCGGGCAGGAAGCCGGGCACGTCCACCAGGGTGAGCACCGGCACGTTGAAGGCGTCGCAGGTGCGCACGAAGCGGGCCGCCTTCTCCGAGGCGTCGATGTCCAGGGTGCCGGCCAGCTGCGAGGGCTGGTTGGCCACGATGCCCACCGTGCGGCCCTCCACGCGCGCGAAGCCGCACAGCACGTTGGGCGCGAACAGCTCGTGGACCTGCAGGAACTCGCCGTCGTCGACGATCGCGGCGATCACGGCGGTCATGTCGTAGGGCTGGTTGGCCGAGTCCGGCACGATCGTGTCCAGCACCAGGTCGTGCTCGTCGACCTCCAGCGGGCGCTGCTCCTCCGGCGGCAGCAGCGGCGGCTCGGAGAGGTTGTTGCTCGGCAGGAACGAGAGCAGGTCGCGCACCCAGCCGATCGCCTCGTCCTCGTCCTCGGCCAGGTGGTGCGCCACCCCCGAGCGCGAGGCGTGGGTGCGGCCCCCGCCCAGCTCCTCGAAGCCGACGTCCTCGCCGGTCACGGTGCGGATCACGTCCGGGCCGGTGACGAACATGTGGCTGGTGCCGTCGACCATGACGGTGAAGTCGGTCAGCGCGGGGGAGTACACCGCCCCGCCCGCGCACGGCCCGGCGATCAGGGAGACCTGCGGCACCACGCCGGAGGCGTGCACGTTGCGCCGGAAGATGCGCGCGTACTGCACCAGGGAGGCCACGCCCTCCTGGATGCGCGCGCCGCCGCCGTCGTTGACGCCGATCACGGGGCAGCCGTTGGTGGCCGCCCACTCCTGCAGCTCGGCGATCTTGGCGCCGTGCACCTCGCCCAGCGAGCCGCCGAAGGCGGTGAAGTCCTGCGCGTACACGGCCACCGGGCGCTCGTCCACCGTGGCGTAGCCGGTGACCACCCCGTCGCCGTCGACGTGCTTGCTCGCCATGCCGAAGGCGGTGGCGCCGGAGCGCGCGAAGCCGCCCAGCTCCACGAAGGAGCCGGGGTCGACCAGGGCGGCGATGCGCTCGCGGGCCGTCTTCTTGCCGCGCGGGTGCTGCTTGGCGGCGGCGCGCTCGTCGGCGGCCGCCACGGCGGCGTCGGCGCGCCGGTGCAGCTCGGCGAGCTTGCCGGCGGTGCTGCGCGGGTCGGGGCCCGCCGGGACCGGCTGGCCCGCGGGGGCGGGGTCGTGCACGGGCGCGTCGAGACCACTCACGGGGCGGCAGCGTACCCACCCGCGGCGCCGCCCCCCGAACCGCGAGCCCGGGGCGCCCCGGGCGGGTGGTGCCCCGCCCGGCGGCGCCCGGTAGCTTGACGTCGAGACGAAGCCGTCCCGGAGCGGGCCGGCCCACGGTCAGGAGGAGGCAGCACGTGCCCAAGATCAAGGTGCAGGGACCCGTCGTCGAGCTCGACGGCGACGAGATGACCCGGATCATCTGGCAGTTCATCAAGGACCGGCTGATCCACCCCTACCTCGACGTCGACCTGCAGTACTACGACCTGGGCATGGAGAACCGCGACGCGACCGACGACCAGGTCACGATCGACGCCGCCCACGCCATCCAGCGCGCCGGCGTCGGCGTGAAGTGCGCCACCATCACGCCCGACGAGGCGCGGGTGGAGGAGTTCGGCCTCAAGAAGATGTGGCGCTCGCCCAACGGCACGATCCGCAACATCCTCGGCGGCGTGATCTTCCGCGAGCCGATCATCATCTCCAACGTGCCGCGCCTGGTGCCGGGCTGGACCAAGCCGATCATCGTCGGACGCCACGCCTTCGGCGACCAGTACCGCGCCACCGACTTCAAGTTCCCCGGCGAGGGCACCCTGACGGTGACCTTCACCCCCAAGGACGGCTCGGAGCCCATCGAGCACGAGGTCTTCCAGGCGCCCGGCGCCGGGGTGTCGCTGTCGATGTACAACCTCGACAGCTCCATCTACGACTTCGCCCGCGCCTCGCTGAACTACGGCCTGGCCCGCAGGTACCCGGTGTACCTGTCCACGAAGAACACGATCCTCAAGGCCTACGACGGCCGCTTCAAGGACATCTTCGCCGAGGTCTTCGAGACCGAGTTCAAGGCGAAGTTCGACGAGGCGGGCATCACCTACGAGCACCGCCTCATCGACGACATGGTCGCCGCCTCCCTGAAGTGGGAGGGCGGCTACGTGTGGGCCTGCAAGAACTACGACGGCGACGTGCAGTCCGACACCGTCGCGCAGGGCTTCGGCTCCCTGGGCCTGATGACCTCCGTGCTCACCACGCCCGACGGCTCGGTGGTGGAGGCCGAGGCCGCCCACGGCACCGTGACCCGCCACTACCGCCAGCACCAGCAGGGCAAGCCCACCTCCACCAACCCCATCGCCTCCATCTACGCCTGGACCCGGGGCCTGGCCCACCGCGGCCAGCTGGACTCCACCCCCGAGGTCACCGGCTTCGCCGAGACCCTCGAGGACGTGGTCGTGAAGTCCGTGGAGAGCGGCAAGATGACCAAGGACCTCGCGCTGCTCGTCGGCCCCGAGCAGCAGTGGCAGACCACCGAGGAGTTCCTGGGCACCCTCGACGAGAACCTGCGCGCGCGCCTGGCCTGACCCGCGCCCCGCGAGGCCCCCGCACCGCCCGGTGCGGGGGCCTCCGCGCGCCGCGGGCGCCCCCCTGGGGTCGCGGGCGTGAGCACCCACCCCGCCGCGAGCGCGCCGGCGGAGGCCGCCGCGGTGACCGCCGTGGACCGCGCGGCGTTCCCGGCCGACCTCGTGGGCACCGTGGCGGCGGGGGCGGCCCGGTGAGCGGGCGCTCGCGGCGGCCGCTGGACCCGCAGCTGGCGGCGCTGGTGCGCGCCCCGGACCCGGCCCCGCACGAGCTGGAGGAGCCCGCCGGGCAGGAGCCGGAGCCGGTGGAGACCGTGGCGAACCTGCGCGACGTGGCGCACTGCGACCCGCGGCTGGCACCGGGCGTGCTGTGGCGCAGCGCCCAGCCGCTGGCCGGCGACGGCACCCCCGCCGAGGGGGCACGCGGGGCTGGGCGCTCGACCACGGAGCGTCACCGGATCTGGCCGAACGGCTGTGGGCGGTGCTGCGGCGGGCCTGAGCGCCCGCCGGGGCGCCGCTCAGCGGGCATCATGGGGCGCCCGCCGACGGCGGGCGGACACGGCCCCCCCGGGCCCGAGCGACAGGAACACCGTGAAGATCGTCTACTACAGCTTCGGAGGGCGGTACTCCGACAACCCCCGGGCCCTGCACCAGCGTCTGCTGGCCCGGGCGGACGTCGCGGCCGAGCACGTCTGGCTGGCCGGCGCCGAGCACGCCGGCGGCTTCCCCGCCGGCACCGCCACCGTGCCGCTGCACGGCCCGGCGGCCCTGGACGCGCTGGCCTCGGCCGACCTGGTCGTCGCCGACAACCACCTGCCCGCCTGGGGCAAGCGCCCCGGCACCACGTACCTGCAGACCTGGCACGGCACGCCGATGAAGCGCATCCACCGCGACGCGCACTTCACCCAGCCCGCCGGCGAGGACGTCATGGCCAAGCTCGACGACGACGTCACCCGCTGGGACCTGCTGCTGGGCCCCAGCGACGCCGGCGCCGGCGCGCTGCGCGGCGCCTTCCGCTTCGGCGGGCCCGTGCCCGTCACCGGCTACCCGCGCAACGACGCCCTCAGCGCCCCCGACGCCGCGCAGCGCCGCGAGCGGGTGCGCGCCGCGCTGGGCGTCCCGGAGGACAGGACCGCCGTGCTGTACGCGCCGACGTGGCGCGACGACGACCGCTTCGGCGACGGGCCCGACTTCCGCCTGGCCCTGGACCTGCAGCGCTTCGCGCAGCGGCTCGGGGACAGCCACGTGCTGCTGATGCGCCTGCACTACCTGGTGCCCGACGCGCTGCACGGCCTGGACGCGCCCGGCGTGCTGGACGTCTCCCACCACCCCGACGTCAACGACCTGTACCTGGCCGCCGACGTCCTGGTCACCGACTACTCCTCGGCGGTGTTCGACTTCGCGATCACCGGCAAGCCGGTGGTGTCGTTCACCTACGACCTGGAGCGCTACCGCGACGTCCTGCGCGGGTTCTACTTCGACCCGCACGAGGTCGCGCCCGGTCCCGTGGTGCGCACCTCCGAGGAGGTCCTGGACGCCCTCGCCGACCTGGAGGGCGTGCGGGTGGAGCACAAGGTGCGCTACGAGGCGTTCCAGGAGAGGTTCTGCCACGCCGAGGACGGGCACGCCGCCGACCGCGTCCTCGACCTGGTCCTGGCCGGGCGGGGGGTGCGCGCGTGAGCCGCCGCACCGACGGGGTGCGCGGCCCGCTGGACGTGCAGGTGGTCATCCTCGCCGCGGGGCTGGGCACCCGGCTGGGCCGGCCGCTGCCCAAGTCGCAGACCCGCCTGCGCGACGGGCGCACGATCATGCAGCAGCAGGTGGACGGCGTGCGCGCCGCGCTGGGCCCGGACGTGCCGATCACCGTCGTGGTGGGCTTCAAGGCGATGGTCGTCATGGAGGCCCACCCGGACCTGCTGTACGCCTACAACGAGGTCTTCGACTCCACGAACACCTCCAAGAGCCTGCTGCGCGCCCTGGTCACCTCCCGGCCCGGCGGGGTGCTGTGGATGAACGGCGACGTCGTCTTCGACCCGCGCGTGCTGCGCGACGCCCGCCCGTGGATCGAGCGCGACGAGACGTTCGTGTGCGTGAACACCGCCGCCGTGGGCGAGGAGGAGGTGAAGTACACCGTCGACGCCGAGGGCTTCGTGCGCGAGCTGTCCAAGTCGGTGACCGGCGGGCTGGGCGAGGCCGTGGGCATCAACCACGTCTGCGCCGCCGACAAGGCGGTGCTGGTGCAGGAGCTGCGCGCCTGCGCGGACACCGACTACTTCGAGCGCGGCATCGAGACGGCGATCGCGCGCGGGGTGCGGGTGGCCCCCGTGGACGTCTCGGGCTTCGACGTGGTCGAGGTGGACTTCGAGGAGGACCTGCGGCGCGCGGACCGCATCGAGGCCGGGCGCCTGCGCATGGACGCCGTCACCGGCTGAGCCCCGCGCGGGGGCGGGGGGAGCGGCGCCCGCCCGCCCCCGCCGCACCGCCGCTGTGCTGCACGCAGCCCCGGGGTGCCGCATCATGGGTGATCGCGCCGGGACGCGACCGAACCACGAGTCAGCCACCGGCCTGACCGACGAGGGGCACCGTGAAGATCGTCTACCACAGCTTCGAGGGGCGGTACTCGGACAACCCGCGCGCGCTGCACCAGCGCCTGCTCGCGCGCGGCGACCGCGACGACGAGCACGTCTGGCTGTCCACGCCGGCGCACGCCCACGGCTTCCCCGAGGGCACCGCCACCGTGGACATCGACTCCCCGGGGGCCGTGCGCGCCCTGGAGTCCGCCGACCTGGTCGTCTCCAACACCCACCTGGACTTCCCGTGGGACAAGCGCGCCGGCACGACGTACCTGCAGACCTGGCACGGCACGCCGCTCAAGCGCATCCACCGCGACGTCCTCTTCGCGCCCGAGGGGCGCCTGGACCGCCTGGACCACGACGTGGCCAAGTGGGACGTGCTGCTCTCGCCGAACGAGGCCAGCGTCGGCCCGCTGCGCGGGGCCTTCCGCTTCGGCGGGCCCGTGCCCGTCACCGGCTACCCGCGCAACGACGTGCTCAGCGCCCCCGACGCCGCGCAGCGCCGCGAGCGGGTGCGCGCCGAGCTCGGCGTCGAGGACGGGCGCACCGCCGTGCTGTACACGCCGACGTGGCGCGACGACGACAAGTTCGGCGACGGGCCCGACTTCCGCCTGGCCCTGGACCTGCAGCGCTTCACCGAGCGCCTGGGCCGGGACCACGTGCTGCTGCTGCGCCTGCACTACATGGTCTCGGCCGCCCTGCAGGGCCTGGACGTGCCGGGCGTGCTGGACGTGTCGTTCCACCCCGACATCAGCGACCTGTACCTGGCCGCGGACGTCATGGTGACCGACTACTCCTCCACCCAGTTCGACTTCGCGGTCACGGGCAAGCCGATCGTGTACTACGTCTACGACCTGGACCGCTACCGCGACGTCCTGCGCGGGTTCTACTTCGACCCGCACGAGGTCGCGCCCGGCCCGATGGTCGCCGGGTCCGAGCAGGTGCTCGACGCCCTCGCCGACCTCGACGGGGTCCGCACCGCCTACAAGGAGCGCTACGAGGCGTTCCAGGAGAGGTTCTGCCACGCCGAGGACGGGCACGCCGCCGACCGCGTGCTCGACCTCGTCCTGCCGACCGGGGAGGCCCGACCGTGAACCGCCACACCGCTGAGACCCAGGCCGTCATCCTCGCCGCCGGGCTGGGCACCCGGCTGGGCCGGCCGCTGCCCAAGTCGCAGACCCGCCTGCGCGACGGGCGCACGATCATGCAGCAGCAGGTGGAGAACCTGCGCACCGTGCTCGGCGAGGACGTGCCGATCACCGTGGTGGTGGGCTTCAAGGCCACCGTCATCATGGAGGCCCAACCCGACGTGCTCTTCGCCTACAACGAGCTGTTCGACTCCACGAACACCTCCAAGAGCCTGCTGCGCGCCCTGGTCACCTCCCACCCCGGCGGGGTGCTGTGGGTGAACGGCGACGTCGTCTTCGACCCGCGGATCCTGCAGCACGTGCAGCCCTGGCTGGAGCGCGACGAGACGTTCGTGTGCGTGAACACCGCCGCCGTGGGCGAGGAGGAGGTGAAGTACACCGTCGACGCCGAGGGCTTCGTGCGCGAGCTGTCCAAGACCGTCGTGGACGGCCTCGGGGAGGCGGTGGGCATCAACTACGTCTCCGCCGCCGACAAGGCGGTGCTGGTGGAGGAGCTGCGCGCCTGCGCGGACACCGACTACTTCGAGCGCGGCATCGAGACGGCCGTCGCCCGCCGCGGGGTGCGGGTGGTGCCCATCGACATCTCCCGGTTCGACGTCGTGGAGGTGGACTTCGAGGAGGACCTGCAGCGCGCGGACCGCATCGACGCCGAGCACCTGCGCATGGGGGCCCCCGCGCACGTCCGCTGAGCCGTCCGGTCCCGCCACCGGGCACCCGGTGGCGGGACCGGAAGGGCTGCGCCCGCGGCCCGGCCGGCGGCCGGGCCTAGCGGAAGACGACCGTGCGGTGCCCGTCGAGCAGGACGCGGTGCTCCGCGTGCCAGCGCACCGCGCGCGCCAGGGTGCGCGCCTCGACGTCCTGGCCGGTGCGCACCAGCTCGGCCGGGGCGTGGCGGTGGTCGACGCGCTCGATCTCCTGCTCGATGATCGGGCCCTCGTCGAGGTCGGCGGTGACGTAGTGGGCGGTCGCCCCGATGATCTTCACGCCGCGGGCGTGGGCCTGGTGGTACGGCTTGGCGCCCTTGAAGCTGGGCAGGAACGAGTGGTGGATGTTGATCGCCCGGCCCGACAGCTCCCGGCACAGGGCGTCGGACAGGATCTGCATGTAGCGGGCCAGCACCACCAGCTCCACGTCCAGCTCGGAGACCAGCTCGAGCAGGCGCGCCTCGGCGGCCCCCTTGGAGGCGGCGTCGCCGGTGGCGACGGGCACGTGGTGGAAGGGCACCCCGTAGAACTGCGCCAGCGGGGCCAGGTCGGTGTGGTTGGACACCACGCCGACCACGTCCACCGGCAGGTCGCCGGAGCGGTGCCGGAAGAGCAGGTCGTTGAGGCAGTGGCCCTGCTTGGAGCACAGCACCAGGGTGCGCACCCGCTCGGCGGCGTCGCGCAGCTGCCACGTCAGCTCGAAGCGGGCGGCGACCACGCCGACGGTCTCGCGCAGCGCCTCGTCGCTGGCGGCGGCGTCGAAGGCCACGCGCATGAAGAACAGCCCGGTGTCCGGGTCCCCGTACTGCTGGCTCTCGGTGATGTTGGCGTCCAGCGCCACCAGGGCCCCGGTGACGGCGTGCACGATGCCGGGACGGTCGGGGCAGGACAGGGTCAGGACCCTCGGGCGTGCGCTCACGGGGGTGAAGCCTAGGGTGGGCGCGTGCCAGATCCCGCCTCGGCGGCCCTCGCGGTGCGCGCCGGCGCCACCGTCTTCTCCGACGCCAAGAGCACCCTCGTGCAGACCGGCCCCCGCCCGCCGGTGCCCGGCGGCTCCGGCGCCGAGCAGCTGCGCCGCACCGTGCGCACCCTGGACGACGAGCCCGAGGGCGTCGTGGTGGCCGGCGCGGTGCCCTTCGACCTCAGCGCCCCCGGTGCGCTGCGCGTGGGCCCGGCGGTGCGCACCCCGGGGCCGCTGACGCCCCCGCCGGGGCACGTGCCGGTGCCGGCCACGGTGGCGCGCAGCCGCCCGCTGCCCACGCCGGAGGGGTACGCCGCCGAGGTGCGCGCGGCGCTGGCGCGCATCGCCGCCGGCGACGTGCACAAGGTGGTGCTGGCCCGCTCCCTGGAGCTGACCGCCCTGGTGGACTGGTCGGTGCCGGACCTGGTGGCCGAGCTGGGCGCGCGCAACCCGGCCGCCACGACGCTGGCGGTGCCGCTGGACGACCCCGCGCGCGCCGGAGCGCGCTGGCTGGTGGGCGCCAGCCCGGAGCTGCTGCTGCGCCGGCGCGGTCCCAGCGTGCTGCTGCGCCCGCTGGCCGGCTCCGTGCCGCGCTCGCCGGAGCCGGAGGAGGACCTGCGCCGCGCCGACGCGCTGATGGCCTCCGACAAGGACCGCCGCGAGCACGCCTACGTGGTGGACGCCGTGGTGGAGGCGCTGCGCCCGTTCTGCCGCACGGTCAGCGCCCCGCAGCCGGAGCTGCTGGCCACGCCGACGGTGTGGCACCTGGCCACGCGCATCACCGCCCTGCTCAACGACACCACCACCACGTCGGTGGACCTGGTGGCCGCCCTGCACCCCACGCCGGCGGTGGGCGGCTCCCCGCGCCGCGCCGCGCTGCAGGTGATCCGCGAGGTGGAGGGGCTCGAGCGCGGCTGCTACGCCGGCGCGATCGGGTGGCAGGACGGCGACGGCGACGGCGAGTGGGTCGTGGGGGTGCGCTGCGCGGAGGTCGCCGGGCGGGTGCTGCGCATCTTCGGCGGCGCGGGCATCGTCGCCGGCTCCGACCCGGCGGCCGAGGTGCGCGAGACGGCCGCGAAGATGCGCACGGTGCTGGAGGCGGCCGTCCCGCGCTGAGGGGGCCCTGGGCTACCCTGGCGGTGCCGCGACTGGCGAGGGTGGTCACCACCGGGGAGCGGCAACGGGCCGGGCGCCGCGCGCGCCGGCCCGCCGTTCACGGGGTCGTCCGCCTGGGCCTCGCGTCGCCACCGCCGCCCGAGCCAGAGGAGCGATACGTGACCGACGTCCTGCCCACCCCCACCGCGACCGGCGGGGTCACCGACCGCCCGCTGTCCGAGGTCGACCCCGAGATCGCCGCGGTCCTCGACGCCGAGCTGGGCCGCCAGCGCGACACGCTGGAGATGATCGCCAGCGAGAACTTCGCGCCGCGCGCCGTGCTGCAGGCGCAGGGCTCGGTGCTGACCAACAAGTACGCCGAGGGCTACCCCGGCAAGCGCTACTACGGCGGCTGCGAGCACGTCGACGTGGCCGAGGAGCTGGCCCGCACCCGCGCCAGGGAGCTGTTCGGCGCCGAGCACGCCAACGTGCAGCCGCACTCCGGCGCCAGCGCCAACGCCGCCGCCATGCACGCCTTCATCCGCGGCGGCGACGGCATCCTGGGCCTGGAGCTGGCCCACGGTGGCCACCTCACGCACGGCATGAAGATCAACTTCTCGGGCCGGATGTACGACGTGTCCGCCTACGGGGTGGACCCGCGGACCTTCCGCGTGGACATGGACGTCGTGCGCGCCACGGCGCTGTCGGCGCGCCCGAAGCTCATCATCGCCGGCTGGTCGGCGTACCCGCGCCAGCTGGACTTCGCCGCGTTCCGCGAGATCGCCGACGAGGTCGGCGCCCACCTCATGGTCGACATGGCGCACTTCGCCGGCCTGGTGGCCGCGGGCCTGCACCCCTCGCCGGTGCCGCACGCGCACGTGGTGACCTCCACCGTGCACAAGACCCTCGCCGGCCCGCGCTCGGGGCTGATCCTGACCACCGCCGAGCACGCCAAGAAGGTCGACTCGGCGGTCTTCCCCGGCCAGCAGGGCGGCCCGCTCATGCACGTCGTGGCCGCCAAGGCCGTGGCGTTCAAGGTCGCCGGCTCGGAGGGGTTCCGCGAGCGCCAGGCCCGCACCCTGGAGGGCGCCCGGATCGTCGCCGAGCGCCTGACCGCGCCGGACGCGAAGGAGGCCGGCGTCTCCGTCCTCACCGGCGGCACCGACGTGCACCTGGTGCTGGTGGACCTGCGCGAGTCGCAGCTGGACGGCCAGCAGGCCGAGGACCGCCTGCACGAGGTCGGCATCACCGTGAACCGCAACGCGGTGCCCTTCGACCCGCGCCCGCCGATGGTCACCTCCGGCCTGCGCATCGGCACCCCGGCGCTGGCCACCCGCGGCTTCGGCGCCGAGGAGTTCACCGAGGTCGCCGACGTCATCGCGCAGGCGCTCAAGCCGAGCTTCGACGCCGAGGCGCTGCGCGCGCGCGTGGCGCGGCTCACCGAGCGCTTCCCGCTGTACCCGGGCGCGGAGACCTTCGCGTGAGCGCGGTCGTCCTCGACGGCCGGGCCGCCGCGGCGGCCGTGAAGGCCGACCTGACCGAGCGCGTGGCGGAGCTGCGCGAGCACGGCGTGGTCCCCGGCCTGGGCACGGTGCTGGTGGGCGACGACCCCGGCTCGGCCTCGTACGTGCGCGGCAAGCACCGCGACTGCGCCGAGGTGGGCATCGCCTCGATCCAGGTGGAGCTGCCGGCCACGGCCACCCAGGGCGAGGTCGAGGCGGAGGTCGCGCGGCTGAACGCGGACCCGGCCTGCACCGGGTTCATCGTGCAGCTGCCGCTGCCGGCCGGCATCGACGCCAACCGGGTGCTGGAGGCCGTCGACCCCGCCAAGGACGCCGACGGCCTGCACCCGACGAACCTGGGGCGGCTGGTGCTGCGGGTGCGCGAGGAGATCACCTCCCCGCTGCCGTGCACGCCGCGCGGGGTCATCGACCTGCTGCTGCGCCACGACGTGCCGCTGGACGGCGCGGAGGTCGTCGTGGTGGGCCGCGGGGTGACGGTGGGCCGCCCCATCGGGCTGCTGCTGACGCGCCGCCACCCCAACGCCACCGTGACGCTGTGCCACACCGGCACCAGGGACCTCGCCTCGCACCTGCGCCGCGCCGACGTGGTCGTCGCGGCGGCGGGCGTGCCGGGCCTGGTGACCCGCGACGTCGTCAAGCCGGGCGCCGCGGTGCTCGACGTGGGCGTCTCGCGCGTGCCCGACCCGGTGACGGGCAAGCCGAAGCTGGCCGGCGACGTCGCCCTCGACGTCGCCGAGGTGGCCGGGTTCGTGGCCCCCAACCCCGGCGGGGTGGGGCCGATGACGCGCGCGCTGCTGCTGACGAACGTGGTGGAGAGCGCGGAGCGGGCCGCCGGCCTGCGCTGAGCCGCACGCGCGGGTCCGCGCGGCCGAGCACCCTCGAGCACCCCGGTGGGCACCCGCCCGCCGGGGTGCTCGTGCGTGCGGGGCTCAGCCCTCCAGCACCGCCCAGCCGCGCGGGCCCAGGTGCACCCGGCCGCCGGCCAGGCGCCCCGCGCCGCAGGCGAGCGCGCCGGCGCCCGCGGCGGGCAGGTCGGCGGGGGAGTGCTCCAGGTTCAGCGCCACGACCACGGCGCCGGCGCCGGTGGCGGTGCGCAGCACGGCGCGCCGGTTCTCCAGGTGCACGACGTCGGTGTGCGCGCGCACCAGCCACGGGTGGCGCCGGCGCAGCGCGATCAGGGAGCGGTGGGCGCGCAGCACCTCCCGCGCGCCGGCGTCCAGCTCGGCCTCGGCGGGCGGGTGCGCGGGGAACTCCGGGCGCACCGCGTCGTCGCCGCCGGCGCGCTGCTCCTTCACGCCCGTCCAGGCGAACTCGTCACCGGCGTACACGCTGGGCACGCCCGCCACGGTGAGCAGCACGGCCAGGGCGTGGGGGACGAGGTCGGCGCCGAGGGCGGAGGCGATGCGCGTGACGTCGTGGTTGCCCACGAACGTCGAGGGCGCGAACGTGGCCAGCAGGGCGTCGTGGCGGCGCAGGGCGTGGGCGAGCTCGAAGAGGTTGCCGTCGGCGATGCCGTGCCACAGGCCCTGCCACAGCTCGTACTGCGTCAGGGAGTCCACGGTGGAGGCGCGCACGATCCCGGCGGCGTCGCCGTGGATGACCTCGCCGGTGAACCAGGCCCCCGGGTGGGCGCGGCGCACCTGCGGCAGCACCCGCGCCCAGAACCCCGGGTCCACGGCGTAGGCGGCGTCCAGCCGCCAGGCGTCCGCGCCCCGCTCCAGCCAGTGCGTCATCACCCGCACCACGAGGTCCTCCACGGCCGGGGAGGAGTGGTCCAGGGCCACGAGCTGCTCGTGCCCCTCGAACACCTGCGCGCGCACCGGCTCCCCGGGGCGCCAGCCCTCCCAGTCGACGCGGAACATGCCGGCCGTGGGCGCCGCGGGCCCGTGCTCCTCCAGGGCGCGGAAGGCCGGGTGCGCGCGGCCGACGTGGTTGAACACCCCGTCGAGCTGCACGCGCAGCCCGCGCGCGCGGGCCGCGGCGACCAGGCGCTCGAAGTCGCCCTCGTCGCCCAGGCGCGGGTCGACGCGGAAGTGGTCGACGGTGTCGTAGCCGTGGGTGGAGGAGGCGAAGACCGGGCCGAGGGCGAGGCCGTTCAGGCCGAGCTCGACGACGTGGTCCAGCCACGCCCCCACCCGCCCCAGCCGGTGCACCACGTCGCCCGCGCCGCCCGCGCCGTCGGCCGGGCGCACGGGGGCGCCGGTGAAGCCCAGCGGGTACAGGTGCCACCACATCACGTGCTCGGTCCACGACGTCACGGCGCCGCATCCTCCAGGAGGAGCGCTCGTCCCGCGCGGCGGGGGCGGCGACCCCGCGCGGCGGCCCGCTCACCTTCGGGCCCAGCCCCGTGCACCCGCTGGACCGGCTCAGCGCCCACCTGGGCGGCGCGCGCGTCTGGGCCAAGCGCGAGGACGTCAACTCCGGCCTGGCCCACGGCGGCAACAAGACCCGCGAGCTGGAGCACCTCGTGCCCGAGGCCCTGGCGCAGGGCGCGGACACCCTGGTCCCCATCGGCGGGTACCAGTCCAACCACACCCGGCAGGTCGCCGCCGTCGCCGCGCACCTGGGCCTGAGGGCGGTGCAGGACGTGCGCGCCGCCGGCGGCACCCCCCACGCCATCCCCGCCGGCGCCTCCGACCACCGCCTCGGCGGGCTGGGGTTCGCCCGCTGGGCCGAGGAGGTGCGCCGGCAGGAGGAGGAGCTGGGCGTCTTCTTCGACACGGTCGTGGTGTGCTCGGTGACCGGCTCCACGCAGGCCGGCTCCACGCAGGCCGGGATGGTCGCCGGGTTCGCCGCCCAGGACCGCCCGCGCCGCGTGATCGGCATCGACGCCTCCGCGGAGCTGGCCGAGACGCGCGCGCAGGTCGAGCGCATCGCCCGCCGCACCGCCGACCTGATCGACCTCGGCCGCGACCTGCGCGAGGACGAGGTCGAGGTCCTGCTCGGCTGGGCGGGGGAGCGCTACGGCGTGCCCGTGGCCTCCACCCTGGAGGCGATCCGCCTCGTGGGGCGCCTGGAGGGCGTCGTCCTCGACCCCGTCCACGAGGGCAAGTCGATGGCCGGGCTGGTCGACCTGGTGCGCGGGGGCAGGATCCCACCCGGCTCGAACGTGCTCTTCGCGCACCTGGGCGGCCAGCCCGCGCTCAACGCCTGCTCGGCGCTGTTCCGCGACTGACGCCCCCCGCGGGCGCGGCCGCACTCGCAGCGGCCGGGGCTCACCCCGCCCGGTGCGGCTGCGGGGCGGGCACCCCCAGGCGCGCGGCCACCGACTGCAGCCTGATGAGCTCGCCGTGCTGGCGCACCGCCGCGGCGCGCGCGCACGCGGTCCACGCGTCCGCGCGCACCCGGCTCGAACGGCTCAGCGCCCGCACGGCCCGGGCGCGCACGTCGTCGTCGGGTGCGGTGGCGCGGGGTGCGTCGGTCACGGTCGGGTCCGGGTGCTCGGCGGGTGCGCCGGCGGTCCCGGCGCTGCTGGGACCAGCATGCCCCCCCCGGCGCCCGGGCGCACCGGCGGGCGACCCCCTCGCGCCGGCCGGCGGCCGCCGCCGCCAGGATGGGGCGGTGCTCACCGTCGCCACCGTCAACGTCAACGGCATCCGCGCCGCCGTGCGCCGCGGCATGGCCCCCTGGCTCGCCGAGCGGGCCCCGGACGTGCTGTGCCTGCAGGAGGTGCGCGCCCCCGACGAGGTGCTGGGGGCCCTGCTCGAGCAGTCCCTCGGGGGCGGCTGGCACGTGGCGCACCGCGAGCCCACCGACGCCGGCACCCGGGGCCGGGCGGGCGTGGCGGTGGCCACCCGCCTGCCGGTGGGCGAGCAGCGCACCGAGCTGGACCCGCGCTTCGACGGCGCCGGCCGCTGGGTGGAGCTGGACGTGCAGACCCCCTCGGGCACCGTGACGGTGGTGTCGGTGTACGTGCACACCGGCGAGGCGGGCACCCCCAAGCAGGACGACAAGCTCGCGTTCCTGGACGCGGTGGGCGCCCGGCTGGAGCAGCTGCGCGAGCGCGGGGGGCACGCTGTGGTGTGCGGCGACTTCAACGTCGCCCACCGCGAGCAGGACATCAAGAACTGGCGGGGGAACCTGAAGAAGGCGGGTTTCCTGCCCGAGGAGCGCGCCCGCTACGACCGCTGGTTCGCCTCCGGCTGGGTGGACGTGGTGCGCTCGCTGCACCCGGGCGTGGAGGGGCCGTACTCGTGGTGGAGCTGGCGGGGCCAGGCCTTCGACCGCGACACGGGCTGGCGGATCGACCTGCACGTGGCCACCGAGGGCCTGGCGGCCCGGGCGAGGAGCGCGGTGGTCGACCGCGCCGCCTCCTACGCCGAGCGCTTCAGCGACCACGCGCCGGTCGTGGTGGCGTACGACGTGTGAGCCGCGGCGGGCGCGGCGCTCAGGCCGTGACGGTCTCCAGGACCACCTCGACGTTGCCGCGGGTGGCGTTGGAGTACGGGCAGACCTGGTGCGCGGCCCGGACGAGCTCCTCGGCCGCGGCCTGCTCCAGCCCGCCGAGCTCGACGTGCAGGGCCACCTCCAGGGCGAACCCGCCGGCCCCGTCCGGGCCGATGCCGACCTCGGCGGTGACGGCGGAGTCGGTGAAGGCCACCCCCCGCTCGCGGGCCACGGCCTTCAGGGCGCCGTGGAAGCAGGCGGCGTAGCCGGCGGCGAAGAGCTGCTCGGGGTTGGTGGCGCCGCCGGGCCCGCCCATCTCGCGGGGCACGGCGAGGTCGACGTCGACCAGGCCGTCGTCGGTGCGGGCGTGGCCGTTGCGGCCCTCCCCGGTGGCGGTGGCGACGGCGGTGTAGACGGCGGGCAAGGGGACCTCCGGGTCGGCAGGGGGGACGTTCGTCGTCCCGCAGTGCACACCCTGCGCCGACCACCCGCACTTCCCCGGCGAGGAGGGCCTCGTCGTGGCCCGCCTGCGCCCGGTCGACGCGCTCCCCGGGGCCGGGGGCGGCACCCTCAGCGCGCCAGCGCCACCGTCGCGGCCACCGCGCCGGCCAGCGCGGCGCCCGCCGCCGCCCAGCGCAGCGCGTGCCGGGGCCGGCCGTCGGTGAG
>NZ_JAAALM010000209.1 GCF_009906395.1 Kineococcus indalonis | reverse complement strand
GAACTACGTCGACACCTACCGCCGCAGCGGCGCGTACCCCCTGCAGCTGCCCGCCGTGCTCGGCGGCGAGGGCGCCGGGCGCGTGGTGCGCGCCGGGGAGGGCGTGGAGGGCTTCGCGCCGGGCACGCTGGTGGCCTGGAAGGAGGCGCCCGGCAGCTACGCCGAGCGCGTCGTCGTCGACGCCGGCGAGCTGGTGCCCGTGCCCGCCGGCGTCGACGCGCGCACCGCCGCCGCCGTGCTGCTGCAGGGGCTGACCGCGCACTACCTGGCCACCGACACCCACCGCGTCACCGCGGGCACCTGGGCCCTGGTGCACGCCGCCGCCGGCGGGGTGGGGCTGCTGCTCACGCAGGTGGTGCGGCTGCGCGGCGGGCGCGTGCTGGCGACCACCTCCACCCCGCAGAAGGCGGAGCTGGCGCGCGCGGCCGGGGCCGAGGAGGTCGTCGGCTACGCCGACGCCGCCCGCCGCGCCCGCGAGCTCACCGGCGGCCGCGGCGTCGACGTGGTCTACGACGGCGTGGGCCGGGACACCTTCGAGGACTCCCTCAGCGCCCTGCGCCCGCGCGGCACGCTGGTCGTGCACGGCGCCTCCTCCGGCCCCGTGCCACCCTTCGACGTGCAGCGCCTCAACGCCGCCGGCTCGCTCTTCCTGACGCGCCCGACCCTGAGCTCCTACACGCAGGACCGCGCCGAGCTGCTGGCGCGCACCGACGAGCTGTTCGGCTGGGTGGCGCAGGGCCGCCTGGACGTGCGCGTGGGCGGCACCCACCCGCTGGAGCGGGCGCGCGCCGCGCACGAGGACCTGCAGGGCCGGCGCACCACCGGCAAGCTGCTGCTGGTGCCCTGAGGGGCGCCCTCCCGTCCCGGGCCGGGCGCCCTCAGGCCCCGCGCCCGGACAGCACGCAGAACTCGTTGCCCTCCGGGTCGGCCAGCACGACCCAGCTGACGCGCGGGTGCTGACCCACGTCCACCGGGCGCGCACCGGCCGCGCGGGCCGCGCGCACGACCCGGTCCTGCCCCGGCGGCGGGGAGGTGGGGCGCACGTCCAGGTGCCAGCGGTTCTTCACCGCGTGCGGGGTGCCGGTGCGCACGAACTCCAGGTAGGGGCCGCTGCGGCCCGCGCGCAGCGCGGCGGCCGCCGGGTCCGAGCGCACCAGGTCCCAGCCGGTCAGCGGCTGCCAGAAGGCGGCCAGCGCCGCCGGGCGCAGCGCCTGCACCACGACCGCCGCCACGCGCCCGCAGCCCTCGTACTGCGGGCGCGGGTCCAGCACGCACAGCTCGTTGCCCTCCGGGTCGGCGAGCACCACCCACGGCACCTCGCCCTGCCCGACGTCGACGCGCCGGGCGCCCTGCTCCAGGAGGAGCTGCACGGTCCGGCGCTGCTCGGCGGGGGAGGAGGTGTCCAGGTCCAGGTGGACCCGGTTGGGGGCGCGCTTGGGCTCGCGCACCGGCACGAACACCAGCGGCACGCCCGGCTCGCCCCCGGGCGGGTCGACGTCCACCTCGCCGGCGTCGGCGTAGCCCAGCCGCCAGTCCAGCGCCCGCGCCCACCAGCGCGCCAGCGCCGGCGGGTCGGCGGCGTCGACCGTGACCGAGGCCAGCCGGGCGCCGGCCCCCGGCTCCACGGGCACCGCGGGCACCGCGGGCTACTGGCCGCGGCCGGTCTGCTGCTGCAGCTCGTCGATGAGCTCGGAGGCCTTGGCCTTGGTGAGGTCCTCGGGCAGCTCACGCCCGGCCTCGCGGGCCAGGGTCTCCAGGTAGCTCCTCTGCGGGCCGGTCATCGGCTCGTCGCCGGTGACCCAGGTCTCGGGGTCCTTCTCGGCGTTCTGGGTGGGGTCCGGGGCGGTGTTCCCGCTGGTGTTCTCGCTCACGACCCCGACGCTACGACCAGGGTGCGACACGTGCCCGGCGAGCGGCCCGCCCGCCGCGCAGCGCCCCGGCGGTGATCACGAGCGTCGACCGGGGGCGGGCGCCCTAGGATCGGGCCATGACCCACGTCCTGTCCGCGGTGGCCTGGCCCTACGCCAACGGCCCCCGCCACATCGGCCACGTCGCCGGCTTCGGCGTCCCCTCCGACGTGTTCAGCCGGTACATGCGGATGGCGGGTCACGACGTCCTCATGGTCTCGGGCACCGACGAGCACGGCACGCCGATCCTCGTGCAGGCCGAGCAGGAGGGGGTCGGCCCGCAGGAGCTGGCCGACCGCTACAACCGCGTCATCGCCGAGGACCTGCACGCCCTGGGCCTGTCCTACGACCTGTTCACCCGCACCACCACGCGCAACCACCACGCCGTGGTGCAGGAGCTGTTCCGCACGGTGCACCGCAACGGGTACATGGTGGCCAAGAAGGGCATGGGCGCCATCTCCCCGTCCACCGGCCGCACCCTGCCGGACCGCTACGTGGAGGGCACCTGCCCCATCTGCGGCTTCGACGGCGCCCGCGGCGACCAGTGCGACAACTGCGGCAACCAGCTGGACGCCATCGAGCTGAAGGACCCGCGCAGCCGCATCAACGGCGAGACGCCGGTCTTCGTGGAGACCGAGCACTTCTACCTGGACCTGCCGGCGCTGGCCGACGCGCTGGGCTCCTGGCTGCAGGGGCGCGCGGAGACGGGCAGCTGGCGGCCCAACGTGCTGAAGTTCTCCCAGAACCTGCTGGAGGACCTCAAGCCGCGGGCCATGACCCGCGACATCGACTGGGGCATCCCGGTGCCGCTGCCCGGCTGGGAGGACAACCCCGCCAAGCGGCTGTACGTGTGGTTCGACGCCGTCGTCGGGTACCTGTCGGCCTCGGTGGAGTGGGCCCGCCGCTCCGGCGACGAGGACGCCTGGCGCGCCTGGTGGACCGACCCGTCGGCGCGCTCGTGCTACTTCATGGGCAAGGACAACATCACCTTCCACTCCCAGATCTGGCCGGCCGAGCTGCTGGCCTACGACGGGCGCGGCGCCAAGGGCGGTGAGCCGGGCCCCTACGGCGACCTGCAGCTGCCCAGCGAGGTCGTGGCCAGCGAGTTCCTCACCATGGAGGGCAAGCAGTTCTCCTCCAGCCGCGGCGTGGTGATCTACGTGCGCGACGTGCTGGCGCGCTACCAGCCGGACGCGCTGCGCTACTTCATCTCCGCCGCCGGGCCGGAGAACAACGACGCCGACTTCACCTGGCAGGAGTTCGCCACCCGCACCAACTCCGAGCTCGTCGCCGGCTGGGGCAACCTCGTCAACCGCACCGCCAGCCTCATCGCCAGGAACGTCGGCTCGATCCCCGGGCGCGGCGAGCTCACCGACGCCGACCGGGCCCTGCTGCAGACCACCTCCGCCGGGTTCGGCACCGTCGGGGGCCTGATCGAGGCGCACCGCCAGCGCGCCGGGATCGCCGAGGCGATGCGCGTGGTGGGCGAGGTGAACAAGTACCTCACCGAGCAGGAGCCCTGGAAGATCAAGGAGTCCGACCCCGAGCGGATGCGCTCGGTGCTGCACGTGACCGCCCAGGCGGTCTCGGACTGCCGCACGCTGCTCTCGCCGTTCCTGCCGCACTCGGCGCAGGCCGTGCACGAGGCCCTGGGCGGCACCGGCACCGTCTCGCCGCTGCCGCAGCTGCGCGAGGTCACCGACCTCGACGACGCCTCCCGCTCCTACCCGGTGCTCACCGGCGACTACCGCCGCGGGGAGACGCTGCCGCAGTGGGCCCCGCACCCCGTGGTGCCCGGCACGCCGGTGGCCCCGCCGAAGCCGGTGTTCACCAAGCTGGACGTGGCCGCCGTGGTGGAGGAGGAGACCGCGCGCCTGCGGGAGGGGCTGTGAGCCCGCGCGCCGGCGGGCGCCCGGCCGCCGCCGCGGACGCCGGCCTCCCGGTGCCCCCGGAGCTGCTGCGGCGCATCGAGGCGCTGCCCCCGGCCACCGACGCGCCCGACGTCGACGTGGCCGCCGCCGAGGCGCCCGACCCGGCCTTCGGCCTGCGCTCCCTGGTGCGCCCCTTCCGCCCGGCCCTGCTGGCCGGCGCGCTGCTCGTGGCCGGCGACGCCCTCGCGCAGCTGGCCCTGCCGCAGCTGGTGCGCCACGGCCTGGACACCGGCGTCGCCGGCGGCGACCTGCGCGCCCTGCTGCTGCTGTCGGCGGTGGCCGCCGCCGTCGTCGCGGCCGGCTGGCTGGTGGTGGTGGGGCAGACCCGCGTCGCGGGCCGCACCGGGGAGCGGCTGCTGTTCTCGCTGCGGCTGAAGACGTTCGCGCAGCTGCAGCGCCTGGGCCTGGACTTCTACGAGCGCGAGCAGGCCGGGCGGATCATGACCCGGATGACCACCGACGTCGACGCGCTGTCGACGTTCCTGCAGACCGGTCTGGCGCAGGCGCTGGTGAGCCTGTTCTCCCTCGCCGGGGTGTTCGCGGCGATGCTGCTGCTGGACGCCGAGCTGGCGCTGGTGGTGGTGGCCGTGGTGCCGGTCCTGGTGGCGGCCACGCTGCTGTTCCGGGCGCGCTCGAGACCGGCGTACACCGAGTCCCGCGAGCGCGTCAGCGCCGTGAACGTGCACTTCCAGGAGTCGGTGGCGGGCGTGCGCGTCACGCAGGCCTTCGACCGCGCGGCGCAGGACGCCGCCGCCTTCCACCGCGAGGGCCTGGCCTACCGCGACGCGCGGCTGCGCGCCCAGCGCTGCATCGCCACGTACTTCCCGTTCGTGCAGTTCCTCAACGAGGCCACCGCCGCGCTGGTGCTCGTCGCCGGCGCGCACCTGGTGCGCGAGGGCCGCGTCAGCCTGGGCGTGCTCGTGGCGTTCCTGCTGTACGTGGACCTGTTCTTCGCCCCCGTGCAGCAGCTCTCGCAGGTCTTCGACCAGTACCAGCAGGCCGCGGTGGGCCTGCGGCGCCTGGGCGACCTGCTGCGCACCCCGACGAGCGTGCCGGTGCCCGCGCACCCGCGACCGGTGGGGCGCCTGCGCGGGGAGCTGCGCTTCGAGGGCGCGGGGTTCTCCTACCCGGGCTCGTCGACGCCCGCCCTGTCCGGCCTGGACCTGCACGTGCGCGCGGGGGAGACGGTGGCGCTGGTGGGGGAGACCGGCGCCGGCAAGTCCACCGTCGTCAAGCTCGCCGCCCGCTTCCACGACCCCACCGCCGGGCGCGTCCTCGTGGACGGCACCGACCTGCGCGAGCTGGACCTGGAGGGCTTCCGCCAGCGCCTGGGCGTGGTGCCGCAGGAGGCGCACCTCTTCGACGGCACCGTCGCGCAGGCGATCGCCTACGCACGCCCCGACGCCACCGAGGAGCAGGTGCGCGCCGCGGCGCGGGCCGTGGGCGCCGACGAGGTGATCGCCGCCCTGCCGGGCGGGTACGCCTCCCGCGTCGGCGAGCGCGGCCGGAACCTGTCCACCGGCCAGCGCCAGCTCGTGGCCCTGGCCCGCGCCCAGCTGGTCGACCCGGACGTGCTGCTGCTGGACGAGGCCACCGCCGCGCTGGACCCCGCGGCCGAGGCGGCCATCGCCGCGGCCAGCGACGCCCTGGCCAGCCGGCGCACCACCCTGGTGGTGGCGCACCGCCTCAGCACCGCCGCGCGCGCGGACCGCATCGTGGTCCTCGACCACGGCCGCCCGGTCGAGCAGGGCACCCACGAGCAGCTGCTGGCGCGCGGCGGGCGCTACGCGCAGCTGTGGGCCTCGTTCGTGGCGGGCAGGGCGGCGGCGGCCTGAGCGCCCCCGGGCGGTGCCCGGGGGCGCTCGGGGGCGCTCAGGCGTGCTCAGGCGGGCCGGGTGCGCACGGCGACGCGGGCGTCCGCGCCGTCGGCGGCCAGCAGCGTCTCCGGGGCCACGCCGGTCATCCAGTCCAGGGCCTGCACGCCGTCGCTGCGCAGCGCCCGCTCCAGCACGCAGAACTCCACCAGCCGCCCGGGGGCGTAGCGGGCGAACCGGGTGCGGAAGCGGCCCTCCAGCACGCCGTAGCGGCCGCCGTCGCGCAGGCCCAGGACGTACGCGGCCAGCACCCCGTCCAGGTGCAGGGCGGCGACCTCCAGGGCGCCGGCGGCGGTCAGCTCCCGCGCCCGCGCCAGCCAGGCGTCCCGGCCGGCGGGGGTGTCCAGGGCGCAGCGCAGCCCGTGCGCGTCGTCCCGGTCGCGGTACGCCTGCTCCAGCTCGGGCAGCAGCTCCTCCAGCTCGGCGGAGCCGGAGGTGAACGACACCCGCGCCGTCACCCCGTCGGTGGCGATGCGGTTGCGCGCCTTGCGCAGGTTCTTGCGCATGCCGTGGCTGAGCAGGTCGACGGGCTCGCCCTGCTGCGGGCGGTGCAGCAGCGGCACGGGCGCCAGCGGCTCCACCGCGGCGCCGGCGCCGGCGGCCAGGGCCCGGGTGGTGGCGTCGTCGGGCAGGTCCGCCAGCTCCAGCCGGGTGCCGCGCGCGGCGGCGCCCTCGGCCAGCGCGCGCCCGAGCGCGCCGGCCGCCGGCGCCGGGGCGGCGACGCCGGCGAGGTAGCCGCCGCCGCCGGAGAGCAGGAC
>NZ_JAAALM010000208.1 GCF_009906395.1 Kineococcus indalonis | reverse complement strand
GCCCGGCGGCGCGAGGCGCGCTGGCGCTCGGCGGGCTGAGCGCCGGCGCCCCGGCCCGCGCGGGCCGGGGCGCCGGGCGGTGCGGCGCTCAGAAGGACAGCGCCTGCGCCCGCCGGCGCACCTCGGTCTTGCGGTTGGCCTTCAGCGCGTCGATGGGGGTGCCCGGCAGGGTGTCGTCGGGGGTGAACAGCCAGCGGATGGTCTCCACGTCGCTGTAGCGGGAGTCCGCCAGCACCGACAGCGTGCCGCGCAGGTGGTTCAGCGGCCCCTCGGCGGTGACGAAGGCCGCCGGGATCGAGGCCACCGAGCGCTCCCCGCGCCGCACGGCGAGGAGCTCGCGCTCCTGCAGCCAGCGCCGCACGGTGCGCAGGTCGACCCCGGCGACCTGCGCGGCGTCGGGCACGGTCAGCCACTCGGGGACCAGGGCGTCCAGTTCGTCGCCCTGCTCGCGGGCGATCTCTGCTCTCAGCGGTGCGACCACGCTCCAAGCCTGCCACCTCCCGGCGGCACGACACGACCGCGCACCTCCCACACCGCGGGCGCGCGGTGATCCATCGTGGGGAGCGGTGCGCCCGGTGCGCTCGGGTAGGTTGCGGAGCGTCCGGGCCACCGGCACCGTCCCAGCAGCACCGCACCACCGGCACCACCGCACCACCAGCACCGCTGGCACCACCCGCACCGCCGGCCGGGCCCGGCACAGCGACGACCACGGGAGGACCCCGCATGGCCGAGCACGGCGACGACCCGACCAGCCCCGAGGAGCCCCGCCGCCGCAGCCGCTGGCTGGCCGCGGCCGCCCTCGTCGGGGCCGCGGGCCCCACCGCGGTCGTGCCCGCCGCCGCCGCGGCCACCGGCGCCGCCGCGCCCACCGCCGCCCACGCCAGCGCCACCCAGGACGGCGAGCAGGTCGTCACCGTCCGGCGCGGGGACACCGTCGGGGGCATCGCCGCCCGCACCGGCAGCAGCGTCGGCGCGATCGTGCGGGCCAACGGGCTCGACGCCGACGCGGCGATCGTGGAGGGCCAGCGCCTGCGCGTGCCCGCCCCCGGCCGGGACGCGGGCGGCCGGGAGCCGGCCCCGGCGCCCGCCGAGCACACCGTGGTCGCCGGCGAGACGCTCTCGTCGATCGCGGCGCTGCACGGCACCACCGTCGGGGCGCTGCGCGAGGCCAACGGCCTGGACGCGCGCGGGTTCATCCGCGCCGGGCAGGTGCTGAAGCTGGGCCCGTCCGCCGGCCCGGGCACCGGTGCGAGCTCGCGCCGCGCCGAGCCGGCCACCTACGTGGTGCGCCCCGGCGACACCCTGTCCGGCATCGCCGCGCGCACCGGCACCACGGTGGCCACGCTCGTGGAGCTCAACGGCCTGGACCGCACCGGCTTCATCGTGGAGGGCCAGGAGCTGGTGCTGGCCCCGGAGCCGGAACCCACCCCCGCCGCGCCGCCGGCCGCGCAGCAGGCGGGCTC
The DNA here is from genome assembly GCF_009906395.1 of Kineococcus indalonis. Classification (GTDB taxonomy): domain Bacteria; phylum Actinomycetota; class Actinomycetes; order Actinomycetales; family Kineococcaceae; genus Kineococcus; species Kineococcus indalonis. Next base: position 5,016 of record NZ_JAAALM010000208.1, on the reverse strand, counting down.
GGTGTCGGCGGCCGTGCAGGCCAACCGCTCACGCCTGGCGCGCGCCGACCTGCCCGGCCGCGAGGAGATGCGCGAGATCATCCGCTCCACCGCCGTGCGGCTGGGCGTGGACCCCTCCCTGGCGCTGGCGATCGGCTACCAGGAGTCCGGCTTCAACATGGGCGTGGTCTCCCACGCCAACGCCATCGGCGCCATGCAGGTCATCCCCAGCTCCGGGGAGTGGGCCTCGGACCTGCTGGGCGAGGAGATCGACCTGTTCGACCCCCGCGACAACGCCAGGGCCGGCGTGGTGATCCTGCGCACCCTGGTGGCCAGCAACCCGCCGGACATCGCCATCGCCTCCTACTACCAGGGGCAGGCGTCGGTGCGCTCGCGCGGCATGTACGACGACACCCGCCGCTACGTGGCGAACGTGCAGACCCTGCAGGCCCGCTTCCGCTGACGCGCGCGGCGGTCCCGGGCCCGGGTGCGGGCTCTGCCTAGACTCGCTGACCGTGGACGCCACCCTCTCCGACCCGCTCGTCGGGCGCGTGCTGGACGGGCGCTACCGCGTGCTGGGGCGCCTGGGCCGCGGCGGCATGGGGATCGTCTACCGCGCCGAGGACCTGCGCCTGGACCGCGAGGTGGCGCTGAAGGTGCTGCGCGCCGACCTCGCGCACGACCCGGTGGCCCGCCAGCGCTTCGTGCGCGAGGCGAAGTCCGCCGCGCGGCTGGCGCACCCGGGCGTGGTCTCGGTGCTCGACCAGGGCGTGGACCACGGCGAGGACGACGGGGTGGAGACCGCCTACCTGGTCATGGAGCTGGTCAACGGCCGCACCCTGCGCGACGTCGTGCACGAGAAGGGCGTGCTGAGCGTCGGCGAGGCCCTGGACGTGACCGCCGCCGTCCTCGACGCGCTGGCCGAGGCGCACCGCAAGGGGCTGCTGCACCGCGACGTGAAGACCGGCAACGTGCTCGTCGGCGACGACGGGCGCGTGAAGGTGGGCGACTTCGGGCTGGCGCGCTCGGCGGGCCCCACGCAGGCCAGCACCGCGGCCACCGGCGCGGAGCTGCTCGGCACCGCCGAGTACCTGGCCCCCGAGCAGGTCTCGCGCGGCATCGCCGACGCGCGCAGCGACGTGTACGGCGTCGGGGTGCTGCTGTTCGAGGTGCTCACCGGGGCGCCGCCCTTCACCGGCGACACGCCGCTGCGGGTGGCGTACCAGCACGTCTACGACGACCGGCCCGTGCCGTCGGCGGTGGTGCCGGGCATCCCGGCCGCGGTGGACCGCCTCGTGCTCGACGCGCTGGCCAAGGACCCCGACGACCGCCCCCACGACGCCGGCGACATGCTGGTGCGGGTGCGGGCCGTGCGCGCGGAGCTGACGCCCGCGCAGCTGTCCTCGCGCGGCCGGCGCGTCGGCGGCGCCGGTTCCGACGGCTCCACCGTCCGCCTGGACCTGGCCGACGGTGCGGCCGCGCCGTCCGCGCTCGCGGTCCCCGCTCCGGCGGACGAGCCGGACGGCGCCGGTGGCGCGGACGGGGAGGACGGGGCGGCGCCCGCCGCCGCGGTGCCGGCCCGGCCGGGGCGGCGCGGGCGGCGCGGGGTGCTGGCCATGGTGCTGACCCTGGTGGTGCTGGCCGTCGCCGCGGGCGTGGCGTGGTGGTTCATGGCCGGGCCCGGCGCCTTCACCACCACCCCCGACGTCGCCGGCCGCTCCCCCGAGCAGGCCGTGCAGCACCTGCGCGCCGACGGCTTCGCCGTGGAGCGCCGCGAGGAGTTCAGCGACGCCGTCGCGCAGGGGCAGGTGGTGGGCACCGACCCGGCGGCCGGCGAGCGGGTGCGCAAGGACGGCACCGTCACCGTCGTCGTCAGCAGGGGCGTGGAGCACTTCGCGGTGCCGGAGCTGGCCGGGCGCGAGCGCGGCGAGGCCGAGCGGGCGCTGGTGGACACCGGCCTGGCCGTCGGCGCCGTCGGTGAGGAGTGGAGCGAGGAGGTGCCGCGGGGGCACGTGGTGCGCTCCGACCCCGCCGCGACGACCTCGGTGCCGCACGACTCGCCGGTGAACCTCGTGGTCTCCCGGGGCCGGGAGCCGATCACCGTGCCCGACGTGGTCGGGGCGCCGCTGGAGGACGCGCGCACCCGCATCCGCGACGCGGGCCTGGTGGTGGGCGGGGAGCCGGTGCAGCGCAGCAGCGAGACCGTGCCGGCCGGGTCGGTGGTCTCGCAGAACCCCGCCGACGGCACGCTGTTCCGCGGCGACGCCGTGCGGCTGGTCGTCTCCAGCGGCCCGCCGCTGGTGCGCGTGCCCGACGGGCTGCAGGGCGGGCGGGTCGAGGAGGTGCGCGCGACCCTGGAGGAGCTGGGCTTCGAGGTGCGGGTGGAGAACGTCCTGGGCGGCATCTTCGGCACCGTGCGCTCGGTGGAGCCCGGTTCCGGGCAGTCCGTGCCGAAGGGCTCCACGATCACGCTGACCGTGGTGTGAACCGGTCGCCGCCGCCCGCGCGGGCGGCGGCGACCGGGCGCGGATCAGCGCTGCGCGAGCATCTCCGCGGCCAGGAAGGCCAGCTCCAGGGACTGCTGGTGGTTCAGCCGCGGGTCGCACAGCGACTCGTAGCGGGTGCCCAGCGCCTCGTCGTCGATGTCGTAGGCGCCGCCGAGGCACTCGGTGACGTCGTCGCCGGTGAGCTCGACGTGCAGGCCGCCGGGCACGGTGCCCAGCGCGCGGTGCACCTCGAAGAAGCCGCGGACCTCGTCCACGACGTCGTCGAAGCGGCGGGTCTTGTAGCCGCTCGTGGAGGTGATCGTGTTGCCGTGCATGGGGTCGCACACCCACGTCACCTGGGCCCCGGCGCGCGTGACGCCCTCGACCAGGGCGGGCAGCGCGTCGCGGATCGTGCCGGCGCCCATGCGGGTGATGAACGTCAGCCGGCCCGGCTCGCGGTACGGGTCGACCTTGTCGACCAGCGCGAGCGCGTCGTCCACGGAGGTCTTCGGCCCCAGCTTGACCCCGACGGGGTTGCGGATGCGCGAGGCGAAGTCGACGTGCGCGCCGTCGAGCTGGCGGGTGCGCTCCCCGATCCAGACCATGTGCGCGGACACGTCGTACGGGCCGCCCTGGCGCACGTCGCGCACGGGCGAGCCGCCCGCCAGGGGCGGCTCCTCGTCCAGGGTGCGGGTCAGGGGCCGCTCGTAGTCCAGCAGCAGCGCCTCGTGGCTGGCGAAGAACTGCACGGTGCGCAGCGCGTCGAAGTCGGCGCCGCAGGCGGCCATGAAGCGCATCGCCTTGTCGATGTCGCGCGCCAGCGCCTCGTAGCGGGCGTTGGCGGCGGTCGCGGCGAACCCGCGGTTCCACTCGTGCACCTTGCGCAGGTCGGCGTAGCCGCCGGTGGTGAAGGCGCGGATGAGGTTCAGCGTGGCCGAGGAGGTGTGGTACGCCCGCAGCAGCCGCTGCGGGTCCGGGGTGCGCGACTCCGCGGTGAAGGCGTAGTCGTTCACGGCGTCACCGCGGTACGCCGGCAGGGTCACGCCGTCGCGGGTCTCGTCGTCGCTGGAGCGCGGCTTGGAGAACTGCCCGGCCATCCGGCCGACCTTCACCACCGGCAGGCCGCCGCCGTAGGTGAGGACCGCGGACATCTGCAGCATCGTCTTCAGCCGGCGGCGGATGCCGTCGGCCGTGGCGCCGGCGAAGGTCTCGGCGCAGTCCCCGCCCTGCAGCAGGAACGCCTCGCCGCGGGCGGCGGCCGCCAGCTGCGCGCGCAGCTGGTCCGCCTCCCCGGCGAACACCAGGGGGGGGTACGAGGCGAGCTCCGCCTGGACCTCGGCCAGCGCGGCGGCGTCGGGCCACTGCGGCTGCTGGGCGGCGGGCAGGTCCGGCCACGCGATGGAGGACGCGGCCGTGGGCGCGGTGCTCGTTCCGGTGCTCACGCGCGCCAGTCTCCCACCCCGCCGCCCCCGCCGGGGACGCACCGGGGCACCGGTGGACGGCGGCGCCCGGCGCCGGCCCTCACCAGCGCAGGCCGGCGGTCTCCGCCCGCCGCTCCGGCGGCACGGTGCGCAGCACCCCGGTGGCCTCCGCCAGCGGCACCTGCACCACCTCCACCCCCCGCAGCGCCGCCATGGTGCCCAGGCGCCCCTGCGCCAGCGCCGTCACCGCGGACAGGCCGAAGCGGGTGGCCAGCACCCGGTCAGCCGCCGACGGCGTGCCCCCGCGCAGCAGGTGGCCCAGCACCGTCAACCGCATCGAGACCCCCGGCAGCCGCTGCTCCAGCTCGCGCTGCAGCTGCTCGCCGGCGCCGCCGAGCTGCACGTGCCCGAACGCGTCGCGCTCGGCGGTGCGCAGCGCCTGCTCGCCCAGCACCTGCGCGCCCTCGGAGAGCACCACCAGCGGCGCCTCGCCGCGCTCGAGGACCTCGCGCAGCGTCGCGGCGACCGCGTCGAGGTCCACCGGCTCCTCCGGCAGCAGCGTCACGTGGGCGCCTGCGGCGGTGCCGGTGTGCAGCGCGATCCAGCCGGCGTGCCGGCCCATGACCTCCACGAGCATGGCGCGGTGGTGCGAGGCGCCGGTGGTGGCCAGCCGGTCGCACGCCTCCACGGCCGTCTGCACGGCGGTGTCGAAGCCGAAGGTGGCGTCGGTGGCGGACAGGTCGTCGTCGATGGTCTTGGGCGCGCCGACCACCGGCACGCCCGCCTCGTGCAGCGCCGTGGCCACCCCCAGGGTGTCCTCGCCACCGACGGCCAGCAGGGCGTCCACACCCAGGCGGGCCATCGAGTCGCGCACCCGCCGCACCCCGGCCTCCACGCCGTCGGCCAGCGGGTTGGTGCGGCTGGAGCCGAGCACCGTGCCGCCGCGCGCGAGCAGCGGGCGCACGTCCGCCTCGGTCAGCGGCGCCGCGTCGCCCTCCAGCACCCCGCGCCAGCCGTCGCGGAAGCCGACGAAGCGCATCCCGTGCCGCTGGGTGCCGGCGAGCACCGCGGCGCGCAGCACCGCGTTGAGCCCGGGGCAGTCCCCGCCGCCGGTCAGCAGCCCCACGCAC
>NZ_JAAALM010000207.1:4529-6512 GCF_009906395.1 Kineococcus indalonis | reverse complement strand
GGGAACCCCCCGGCCGGGGGGTGCGGGGGTCAGCGACAGCCGGCGGAGCAGGTGCGGCACAGGTCGACGACCCGGCGCAGGACCGCCACGTGGGACTTCGGGCTCATCGCGTTCCTCCATCGCTCCCGGCGGAAGCACCCGCGCCCGTTCGCACGGGGGGTTGCTGCGGCGTCCTCGAGCCAGGTCTCTCGGCCGCTCTGGATGGTGTCCCGGTGACTCTAGGGCGTGCCGTCCCCGGAACTCAAGCCGGGCCGGTCGGGGTCGTGGTGGATCCGCCCGGCGGTCGAGCCCAGCCGCGCCCCGGAACCGCCCCAGCGCAGCGCGGTGACCTCCGCGACGATCGACACGGCCGTCTCCTCCGGGGTGCGCGCGCCGAGGTCCAGGCCGATCGGGGAGGACAGGCGCGCCAGCTCCGCCGGCCCCAGCCCGGCCGCGCGCAGCCCCGCCAGGCGCGCCTCGTGGGTGCGGCGCGAGCCCATCGCGCCCACGTAGCCCGCCGGCGAGCGCAGCGCCACCTCCAGCAGCGGCACGTCCGACCCGGGGTCGTGGGTGAGCACGCACACGACCGTGCGGGCGTCCACGCGGCCGGCGGCGACCTCCTCGCGCAGGTGCCGGTGCGGGCGGCGCACCACGACCTCGTCCGCGTGCGGGAACCTCGCCGGCGTGGTGAACACCGCCCGCGCGTCGCACACCGTGACCCGGAACCCCAGGAACGAGCCCAGGCGGGCCACGGCAGCGGCCGTGTCGATGGCGCCGTACACGAGCATCCGCGCCGGCGGGGCGTGGGAGGCGACGAACACCGCCAGCTCGTCGCGGCGCCGCTCGCCGTCGGCGCCCAGGCGCACCAGGCCGCTGGCGCCGGCGTCCAGCAGCCCGCGGGCGTCGTCGGTGACGGCGGCGTCCAGGCGCTCCGGGCCCAGCGAGCCGGCGCAGCGGTCCGGCCAGACGAGCAGGTGCCGGCCCGCCGCGGCCGGGTCCGGGGCCCGCACCACGGTGGCCACCGCCACGGCCTCGCCCGCGCGCACCGAGGCGGTCGCGGCGCGCACCAGGTTGGCGTTGGAGCGGTCCAGGCGCTCGACGAAGACGTCCAGCTCCCCGCCGCACGTCAGGCCCGCGGCGAAGGCGTCGCCGTCGCTGACGCCGTAGCGCTCCAGCACCGGCACCCCGTCGGCCAGGACCTGCCCGGCCAGCTCGTACACCGCGCCCTCCACGCACCCGCCGGAGACGCTGCCGACGACCTCGCCGCCGGGGCCGACCGCCAGCGCGGCCCCGACCGCCCGCGGCGCCGAGCGCCAGGTGCGCACGACCGTGGCCACGGCGACGGGCTCGCCGGCCGCCAGCCACCGCTCCACCCGCTCCAGCACCTCGCGCACGGGCGCAGCCTGCCACCCGGGGGCGGTCGGCGGCCCGCCGGCTCAGCGCGCCGGCAGCTCCTGGCCGGGGCAGCCGGCCAGGACCGCGGCCATCGCGTCGCGCTCGGCGGGCGTGACCCACAACCCCCAGGCGGCCTTGACGGCGACCTGGCGGGCCACGTAGGCGCAGCCCCCCACCGGCGGCAGCCACTGCGAGGCGTCGTCGTCGCCCTTGGAGGCGTTGAGGGAGCCGTCCACGGCCAGCAGCTCCAGCGGGTCGTTGGCGAACCGCACGCGCTGCTCGTCGCTGAAGCCCTGCGCGCCGGTGCGCCAGGCGCCGGCCAGGGCGACGACGTGGTCGACCTGCACCTCGGAGCTGGTGCGCTCCCCGCGGCGGAAGGGGACCTCCCGGCCGGAGTAGGGGTCGTCCAGGGTGCCGGAGAGCACGGTGCAGCCGTCGTCGTCGAGGCGCACCCCGCGCAGGTCGCGCTGCAGGACGTCGTCGCGGGTGCGGCAGCCGTTGCCGTCCACGTCGGCCCAGCTCTCGCCGAAGCGGGTGCGCTGGTAGCCGTCGTCGCCGGCGGGCGCGCGCACCGGCAGGGCGGCCAGCGCCTGCGCGGCGACGCCGGTG
>NZ_JAAALM010000207.1:0-4519 GCF_009906395.1 Kineococcus indalonis | reverse complement strand
CGCCCTGAGCGGCGGCACCGGCGGCACCGGTGCCGGTGCCACCGGTGCCGCCGGTGCCGCCGCTCAGGGCGCGCCAGGCGAGCAGGGCCAGCACGAGCAGCAGCAGGGGCGCGAGGATCGCCGCGAGGGCTCCGGTGCGGCGAGCGGGCACGGGGACCTCCCAGCCGGAGCGGACCCGGGGACGACGGAGGGGGCGTGCGTGCGCACGCCCCCTCAGGGAAGCTCCCGCAGTTGGACTCGAACCAACAACCTGCCGGTTAACAGCCGGCTGCTCTGCCAATTGAGCTATGCGGGACCACCACCGGGTGAACCCCCGGCGACAGCACGTCAACCGTACCAAACCCCCACGGGTGCTCGCGCACGGGCGCCGGGCCCGGAGCGGGTTGCGCGGCAGCGCGGGCCGCCGCCCGCGCCCGACCCGCGCGCCCCGGCCTCAGACGCCCTGGACGCGCTCCTGCCAGGCGCGGCGGGCCGCCTCCAGCCGGAACAGCTCCGCCGAGGCGGCCCGGTACTCCTCCGGCCGGGCGCCGGCGTCGATGCTCCACAGCCGGCGCTTGACGTCGGCGACCGCGCGGGTGGCCGCCTGCCCCGCCAGGGTCGCCACCAGCGAGCGGCCCCAGCGCTCCAGCTCCTCCTCGTCGCGCACCGGCAGGTCGGTCACGGCCAGCTCCTGCACGAGCGCGGCCACGGGCCCGTCGGCGTAGCCGAGCACCGCCTCGACCCAGCCCGGCCCCTGCGGCGCCTCCAGCGGGCCCCCGGCGGCGGTGACGGCGTCGTGCACGGCGCGGTGCAGCGGCAGGCCGAAGGCGTCCCCGGCCAGCTCGGTGAACTCCTCGGCCGCCACCCACGGCGCCTGCAGCACGCACGCCAGGACCCACCGCTCCAGCTGCACCACGGCGTCGCCGGCCGGCGAGGAGGACGGCACGGGCGGTCCGGACGACGAGGGCGACGAGGGCGACGGGGGCGCCGCCGGGCCCGGCCCGCCCGGCGCCCCGCGGCGCGCGGGGGCGGCGGAGCGCTCGGGGGCGCCGGGCTGGTCGCCGGCGTGGCGGCGGACCCGGTCCAGCACGAAGCGCTCGTCCAGGAAGCCCGTCCAGCGGTCCAGGTTGACCGCGTAGCGCTGGCGCAGGCCGCTGTCGCGGATGCTCGCCACGATCGGGGCGGCCGCGTCCAGCGCCGCGAGCCGGCCCGGGTCGCTGCCCAGGTCGTAGCGGGAGATCGTCGAGCGGATGGCGAACTCGAACAGCGGCACCCGCCCGGCGACCAGGGCGGCCACGGCGGCGTCGCCGGCGGACAGGCGCAGGTCGCACGGGTCCTGCCCGGACGGCTCCACCGCCACGTAGGTCTGCGCCGTGAAGCGCTGGTCCAGCTCGAAGGCGCGCAGCGCCGCCTTCTGCCCGGCCGCGTCGCCGTCGAAGGTGAAGACCACCTCCGCCGCGCCGCGGGCGTCGCCGAGCATGCGCTGCACGACGCGGGCGTGCTCCTCGCCGAAGGCGGTGCCGCAGGTGGCGACCGCGGTGGTCACCCCGGCCAGGTGGCAGGCCATCACGTCGGTGTAGCCCTCCACGACGACGACCTGCTTGGTGCGGGCGATGTCGCGCTTGGCGAGGTCCAGGCCGTACAGGGCCTGCGACTTCTTGTAGAGCGGCGTCTCCGGGGAGTTGAGGTACTTGGCCTCGACGCGGTCGTCGTCGAACAGGCGCCGGGCGCCGAAGGCGACGGTGTGGCCGCTGACGTCGCGGATCGGCCACACCAGGCGCCCGCGGAAGCGGTCGTACAGCCCCCGCGCGCCCTGCCCGGCCAGGCCGGAGGTGGTCAGCTCCTCCTCGGTGACGCCCTTCGCCCGCAGGTGGCGCAGCAGCGCCTCGCCCCCGGCGGGCGCGAAGCCCACCCCGAAGCGGGCCGCGGCCTCGCGGCTGAAGCCGCGCTCGGCCAGGAAGCGGCGGGCGGCCTCGGCGGGGCCGGGCTGCTCCAGCTGCTCGGCGTAGAAGGCCTCCGCCAGCCGGTGCGCCTCCAGCAGCCGCTGGCGCTGGCCCGCGGCGCCGGCGCCGGCCGGGCGGCGCCCGGGGCGGCCGCCGTCGTCGACGTGGCGCAGCTGCACGCCGGCGCGCTCGGCCAGGCGCTCGACGGCCTCGGCGAAGGAGGTGCCGTCGATGCGCATGACGAACTCGATGGCGTCGCCGCCCTCGCCGCAGCCGAAGCAGTGCCAGCGCCCCACCGCGGGGCGCACCGTGAAGCTGGGGGTGCGCTCGTCGTGGAAGGGGCACAGGCCCTTGAAGGAGCCCACGCCGCCGGGGCGCAGGGTCACCTGCTCGGCGACCACCTCGTCGATGCGGACGCGCTCCTTGACCGCGCGCAGGTCGTCGGGGTGGATGAGGCCTGGCACGCGGCGAGTGTAGGCGCGGGCGGGGACACCCCCCGGTGGGCGCGGGTGGCAGGATCGCCCCGTGAGCGACGAGCAGCAGCGGGACCGGCGCCCGGACGAGGGGCGCGGCGGCGCCGCCGCCAGCGACCGGACCTGGGGCTTCCGCACCCGCGCCGTGCACGCCGGCGCCGTGCCGGAGCCGACCACGGGCGCGCGGGCCGTGCCGATCTTCCAGACCACGAGCTTCGTCTTCGAGGACGCCGCCGACGCGGCCAACCTCTTCGCGCTGCAGAAGTACGGCAACATCTACAGCCGCATCTCCAACCCCACCGTGGCGGCCCTGGAGGAGCGCATGGCCTCCCTGGAGGGCGGCCTGGGGGCGGTGGCGTGCAGCTCCGGGCAGTCCGCGGAGTTCCTCACCTTCGCGGCGCTGGCCGGAGCCGGCGACCAGATCGTCGCCTCGAACAACCTCTACGGCGGCACCGTGACGCAGCTGGACGTGACGCTGCGCCGCTTCGGGGTGGACACCGTCTTCGTCGAGCCCGAGCCGGACGCGGTGCGCGCGGCGATCACCGAGAAGACGCGGTTCGTGTTCACCGAGCTGGTGGCCAACCCCTCCACCGTCGTGGCGGACGTGCGGGCGCTGGCCGACGTCGCGCACGCGGCGGGCGTCCCGCTGGTCGTGGACGCCACCACCGCCACCCCCTACCTGTGCCGGCCCATCGAGCACGGCGCGGACATCGTGATCCACTCGGCCACGAAGTTCCTCGGCGGGCACGGCACCACCCTGGGCGGCGTCGTCGTCGACGCCGGCACCTTCCCGTGGGACAACGGCCGCTTCCCCGCCATGACCGAGCCGGTCGCCAGCTACGGCGGGCTGAGCTGGTGGGGCAACTTCGCCGAGTACGGCTTCCTCACCAAGCTGCGCAGCGAGCAGCTGCGCGACATCGGCGCCACCCTCTCGCCGCACTCGGCGTTCCTGCTGCTCCTGGGCGTGGAGACGCTGCCGCAGCGCATGCGCGAGCACGTCGCCAACGCCCGGCGCGTGGCGCAGTGGCTGGAGGCCGACGAGCGCGTCAGCTGGGTGCGCTACTCCGGCCTGCCCTCGCACCCGCACTTCGAGCGCGCCCGGCGCTACCTGCCCGAGGGCCCCGGGGCGGTGTTCTCCTTCGGCGTCGCGGGCGGGCGCGCGGCCGGCGAGCGGTTCATCGAGAGCTGCCAGCTGTGCTCGCACCTGGCCAACATCGGCGACGCGCGCACCCTGGTGCTGCACCCGGCCTCCACCACCCACCAGCAGCTCTCGCCCGCGCAGCTGGAGGCCGCGGGCGTGCCCGAGGACCTGGTGCGCATCAGCGTCGGGCTGGAGGACGTGGAGGACGTGCTGTGGGACCTGGACCAGGCGCTGACCGCGGCCACGAAGGGCGGTGCGCGGTGAGCGGCGGGCACGACGCGCCCGCGGGCGCCGTCGGCGACACCGGCACCCTCGCCGCGGACCCGCAGGCGCCGGCCGCGCCGTCCACCGGCGCCCAGGACGCCCCGCCCGTGCGCGACGCGGGCGGCTGGACGCCCCCCACCCCGGGGCAGCGGCTGTCGATCCTGCGCCGGGCCCGCACCGTGGCGGTGCTGGGCGCCTCCAACAAGCCCTCGCGCGCGTCGTACTTCGTGGGCACCTACCTGCTGGCGAGCTCGGACTACGAGGTGTGGTTCGTCAACCCCCACGAGCGCGAGGTGCTGGGCCGGCCCGCGTTCGCCTCGCTGGCCGACCTGCCCGGGGTGCCCGACGTCGTGGACGTCTTCCGCCGCCCCAGCGAGCTGGGCGCGGTGCTCGACGAGACCCTGGCCGTGGGGGCGCCGGTGCTGTGGCTGCAGCTGGGCCTGTCGGACGACGAGGTGGCCCGGCGCGGGCACGAGGCGGGCACCACCGTGGTGATGAACCGCTGCCTGAAGATCGAGCACGCCCGCTTCCACGGCGGCCTGCACCTGGCCGGGTTCGACACCGGGGTGATCTCGGCGCGCCGGCGCGCGCGCTGAGGGGCCCGCGGGGCGGCGGGGCGGCACCCGGGCGGAGCAGCCGGTTCGCCCGTGCGGGTGCCGCCCGCACCGCGGGCGCCGCGACGGGGCCGCGCGCTGCCTACCCTCGTCGTCGATGAGCAC
>NZ_JAAALM010000206.1 GCF_009906395.1 Kineococcus indalonis | reverse complement strand
GTCGGTGTCGTCCACGGCGGGATCGTCGCAGGCCCCGACGTGCGCGGGCGCCGGGTCTGCGGGTGGATGGGGGGCGCACCGCCCGGTGCACCCCGAGAGACCCCAGGAGAGCAGACGTGGCGAACGTGAGCCCGATCGACGTCCAGAAGGCCCTGCACGGCGTGGAATACCCGGCGTCCAAGGACGCGCTGGTGCAGCTGCTGCTGAGCTGGCCCGGCGGCGTGCCCGCCACCGCCGCGCACGCGCCCGGCGAGTACGGCCCCAACGTGGCGCTGCTGCACCGCCTCGGCGCGGGGCCCGTGCCCGTGCCCGGCCCGCACCGCCTGGACCCGGCCGCCTTCGAGCGGGCCCTGGCCCGGCGGCGCCCGGACCTGGTGCACGTGACGTGGCTGGGCAGCCACGTCGGAACGGTCCAGCCGGCCGTGCAGGTCGCCGCGGTGTGCGCGGCCGCCGGCGTGCCCGTCGTGCTGGACGCCGCGCAGGCGTTCGGCCACGTGGACACCGACCTGGGCGCCCTGGGCCCGGGGGCCGACGTCGTCGTCTACGGCACCTCCCGCAAGTGGCTGGCCGGGCCGCGCGGGGTGGGGTTCGTCGCCGCGCGCGGCCCGCTCGCGCGGCGGCTGGGGCCGCTGGAGCAGCCGGAGGCCCACGTCGCCGGGCGCCTCGGGCTGGCCGCGGCCCTGGCCGAGCACCGCGACCTGGGCCCGGAGCGGGTGCGCGCCGGGCTGGCCGCGGTGGGCGCCGGGGTGCGCCACCGCCTCGCCGACGCGCTGGAGGGCTCCTGGGAGGTGGTGGAGGACCTCGACGAGCCCAGCGCCACCGCCACGCTGCGCCCGGTGGCCGGCGAGGTGGACCTGGCGGCGCTGCGGGCGCGGCTGCTGGAGCAGGACGGGGTGCTGACCACGTTCGCGGGCGTCGAGCGCGCCCCCGGGGAGATGCGCGCGCCGGCGCTGCGCGTCAGCGGGCACCTGGACACCGCGGCGCAGGACGTGCAGCGCCTGGTGAGCGCCCTGCGCCGGGCGCCCTGACACGGCGCCGGCACCGCGCACCGCGCCCGCTGGGCGCGCGGGAAGCCCCCGCCGCTGGGAGAGTGTCCGTGATCACCCCGATCACCGACACGAGAACCCGGGAGGTCCGCGATGAAGGGCAAGGTCCTGTTCCTGGTGGCCGGAGCCGCCGGTTACGTGCTCGGCGCCCGCGCCGGGCGCGAGCGCTACGAGCAGATCAGCTCCGTCGCCTCGCGCGCCTGGGGCAACCCGAAGGTGCAGCAGAAGGTGGGCGACCTGGAGGGCAGGGCCGCCGACGTGGCCAAGCAGGCCGGCAGCGCCGCGCAGGAGAAGGTGAGCGCCGCGGCGGGGTCCGTGGCCGGCAGCGTGCGCTCCAAGGTCGGCGGCGGCAGCGCCGACGGCGAGGGCGGCGGCGGGGGCGGCGGGATGGTCTACGACCCCGCCAGCGCCAGCGGCGTGGCGAGCGTGGACGAGCCCCTGGGCGAGCAGCACCACACCCGCATGCCGAACGACTGACGAGCTCGTCCCCGCCGCGGGCGGGTCGGCGCCCTCACGCCGGCCCGCCCCCGCGCAGGACGCCGATCAGCTCCAGCCAGCGGCGGCACGCCCCGGTCCACTGCGCGGTGTGCGGGAGCGCGAGGTCGCCGTGGGCCCCCCACCGCACGCCGTCGGCGAGGCCGACCCCGTGGCGCCCCTCGGGGTACACGTGCAGCTCCACGGGCACCGCGTGCTCGGCCAGCGCCCGCGCCCAGGCCAGGGCGTTGGGCAGGCCGGGACCGTCCTGAGCGGTGGCCCACACGAAGGTCGGCGGCACGTCGCCGTCGACGTGGTGCACCGGGGACAGCTCCCCCGCCAGGTCGAGGCGCTCGCCGAGGAGGGCCTGCACGGCCGCCGGCGGCAGCAGTCCCAGGTCGGCCAGGCCGTAGGACTGGACGTGGAAGGCCGGCCGGGGCGGGGCGCCGCGCGCCGGTTCGACGCTGAGCACCGCGCCGGTGGCGAGCAGGCCGGCGAGCAGCCCGCCGGCGCTGGAGCCCACGACACCGACCCGGTCGGGATCGACCCCGGGCAGCAGCAGGCCGCGCCGCAGCGCGTCGAGCGCGGCCCGCGCCTGCTGCAGCGCCAGGGGGAACGGGTCCGGGCGCAGGCGGTGGCGCAGCACCACCGCACCCAGGCCCAGGCCGTGCAGCCAGCGGGCGTAGCCGGTGCCGTCGTGCTCGGTGTGCTCCCGGAAGCCCCCGCCGGGCAGGACGAGCACGGCGGGCGCGCCGGCGGCGGCGGGGTGCTCCTCGACGTCGAGCTCGACGCCGTCGTGGCGCAGCCGGCGCGCCCGCCCGCCGGGGCTCAACCCACCGGGGCGGCGCTGCCGGGGGCGGGCTCGCCGGCCAGGTCCGCGGCCCACAGGTCCGGGCCGAACACCTCGTACTGCACGTCGCGCGCGGGCACCCCGCGCTCCAGCAGCGCCCCGCGCACCGCGCGCATGAACGGCACCGGCCCGCACAGGTAGTACAGCGCGTCCTCGGGCAGGTCCACGGCGTCCAGGTCCAGCAGCCCGGCGCGCACCCCGGCCACCGAGGGCGCGCCCACCAGCGAGGAGGAACCGGCGCCGTCCTCGAACCACAGGTGCGCGCTCGCGCGCGGCAGGGCGGCGACGTCGGCGAGGACCTGCTCGCGCAGCGCGAAGGAGGCCTCGTCGGCGTCGGCGTGCAGCAGCGTCACCGGCAGGTGCGAGCCGGCGGCGGCCAGGTGCGAGAGCATCCCCGCCATCGGGGTGATGCCGATGCCGGCGCTGGCGAAGACCACCGGGCGCCCGGAGTCGTCCAGGACCACGTCGCCGAAGGGCAGCGACAGCTCCAGCTCGTCGCCCACCTGCACCCGCTCGCACAGCAGGGTGGAGACCTCCCCCTCCGGCTCCGCGCCGCCCGGCCCCTCGACGCCGGGACCGTCCAGGTCCTGCTCGCCGGCGCGCACGCGCTTGACGGAGAACTGCCGGTGCCGGCCGTCGTCGGCGCGCGTGAGGCTGTACTGGCGCGGCTGGCGCACCCCGTCGGGCATCCCCACCCGCACGGAGACGTACTGCCCGGGCAGGGAGGTCTTCACCAGCCGGTCGTCGGTGCGCTCGAGCACGAAGGTGGTCACGTCCCGCGTCTCGGCGCGCTTGTCGACCACGCGCCAGGGCCGCCAGACGGTGTCCGGGCGCACCCCGCGCGCGCTGTACAGGCCGCGCTCGGTGTTGATGAGCGCGTACGCCATCAGCCAGTACACCTCGTCCCAGGCGGCGGCGACCTCGGGCGTGACCGCTTCGCCGAGCACCTCGCCGATCGCGGCGAACAGGTGCTCGTGCACCACGTCGTACTGCGCGGGGCTGACCCCCAGGGAGGCGTGCTTGTGCGCGATGCGCGCCAGGAGCTGCTCGGGCAGCTGCTCGGGGGTGCGCAGCAGGGTGGTGGCGAAGACGGCCACGGAGCCGGCCAGGGCCACCTGCTGGGTGCCGCGGGCCTGGTTGCCGCGGTTGAAGGTGCCGTCGAGCAGCTGCGGGTGCGCGGCGAAGAGGTGCTCGTAGAAGCGGCGCGCGATCTGCTCGACGTTCTGCGCGACGACCGGCAGGGTCGCCTCGATCACGGGGCGGGAACGGTCGGAGAGCATCGGGACGGCTCCTGGGCTGGGGGACGGTGCGCGCCCACCCTGCCAGCGCCGGCGCCGCGGCGACAGGGACCGGGGACGGGCACCGGGGACCGGGCACGGGGACCGCGCGGCGGGGAGCGGCGGCCCCCGGGACGCCGACGGGCGGGCCCCCGCGCGGCGGGGACCCGCCCGTGGGCGGTGCGGGCGGGCGCGTCAGCGGCGCAGGACGCCGCGGGCGATGCGGTTGCCCACGAACTGGCCCACCTGGACGATCACGATGATCGTGGCGACGCTGACGTAGACGACGCCCCAGTCGTAGCGCTGCGAGCCGTAGGTGATGGCGTACTGGCCCAGCCCGCCGCCGCCGACCAGGCCCGCCTGCGCGGTCATGTCGACGATGCCGACGAAGATGAACGTGTAGCCCAGCACCAGCGGCCCCAGGCCCTCCGGCAGCACGACCCCGAAGAGGATCCGCAGCCGGGAGGCGCCGGCGGCCCGGGCGGCCTCCACGACGCCGGGGTCCACGTTCACCAGGCTCTGCTCGACGATGCGCGAGACCGCGAACGCGGCGGCCAGCGAGATCGCGAACGTCACGGCGTTCGTGCCGATCGTGGTGCCGATGGCGGCCACCTGCAGGGGGCCGATCGCGGCCAGGAAGATGACGAACGGGATGGGCCGGACGATGTTGACCAGCACGCCCAGCACGCCGAACACCAGCCGGTTGCTCAGCAGGTTGCCCGGCCGGGTGGCGTACAGGGCGATGCCCAGCGCCAGGCCGAGCAGGCCGGAGGCCACCAGCGAGACCAGTGCCATGAACAGCGTCTGCCAGATCGCGGTCCGGTAGACGTCGACGGTGTCGAGGAAACCCTCCACGTCAGACCTCCTCCTCCACGGCCACGCCCGCCGCGCGCAGCGCGGCCAGGGCGGCGTCCACGGCCCCCCGGGGCCCGGTCGCCTCGTACGTCAGGGAACCCAGGCGCCGCTCGCGCAGCTCCGAGACCCCGCCGTGCACCAGCTCGGTGCGCACCCCGGCGCCGACGAAGGCCTCGTCGACGCGCTTCTGCAGGTCCGGCTCGTCGGTGATCAGCACGGTGAGCAGGCGCCCGGGGTGGCGGTGGCGCAGCCGCTCCAGCACGTCCGGCTCGGGCCGGTCGTGCAGGACGCTGCGCACGAACCGCCGCGCCGGCGCCGTCCTCGGCGCGGAGAACACGTCGTAGACGTCGCCGACCTCCACGACGCGCCCGTTCTCCATGACCGCGACCCGGTCGGCGATCTGCCGCACCGCGTCCATCTCGTGGGTGATGACGACGATCGTCACGCCCAGCTCGCGGTTGACGCGCCGCAGCAGCGACAGGACCTCGGTGGTGGTCTCCGGGTCCAGCGCGCTGGTGGCCTCGTCGGCCAGCAGCAGCGGCGGGTTGGTGGCCAGCGCGCGGGCGATGCCCACGCGCTGCTTCTGCCCGCCGGAGAGCTGCTCGGGGTGGGCGTGGGCGCGCTCGAGCAGCCCGACGAAGTCCAGCAGCTCGGCGACCCGCGCGTCGCGCTGCGCCCGGGGCACGCCGGCCACCTTCAGCGGGTAGGCGACGTTCCCGGCCACGGTGCGCGAGCGGAACAGGTTGAACTGCTGGAAGATCATGCCGATCTTCTGCCGGGCGCGGCGCAGGTCCTTCTCCGGCAGCCGGGTGAGGTCCTGGCCGGCGACGGTGACGGTGCCGGAGGTCGGCGCCTCCAGCGCGTTCATCAGCCGCACCACCGTCGACTTGCCGGCCCCGGAGTACCCGATGACGGCGAGGACCTCGCCCTCGTGCACGTCGAGGCTGACGTCGTCGACGGCGGTGACGGCCGTCCCGCCCTTGCGCTCGTACCGCTTGCTGACGCCCGTCAGGCGGACGATGGGTTCGGCCACGTCAGCCCTGCGCCGCCCGGGCGTCCTGCTCGACGTCGGCGAGGTCCTGCTGCAGCGCGGCGGCGTCGGTGTCGCGCACGACGGCCTGCGGGTAGCTCTTGACGAACTCCGCCTGCACCTCGGGGTCGTGGATCAGGGCGGCCAGGTCCAGGTACGTCCGGTTGCCGGCGTCCTCGGCGCGCGAGACGAAGAGGTTCACGTAGGGCGCCGCGGAGGAGCTGCTGGGGTCGTCCTGGAAGACGATGTCCTCGGGCGACAGGCCCGCGCTGGTGGCGTAGTTGTTGTTCACGACGGCGCCGGCGGCCGAACCGCTCTGCAGGGCGTTGGCGGTCTGCGAGGCGTCCAGCGCGGTGACCTCGACCTTGGCGTCCTGCACGTCGTCGGTGGTGGAGAAGGCGTTGCCGCCGCCCTCCAGGGTGAGCAGGCCGGCGGCCTGCAGCACCAGCAGCGCGCGCGCCTCGTTGATGGCGTCGTTGGGGATGGCGATCGTGGCGCCCGGCGCGAACTGCCCCGGCTCGTCGACGGTGGTGGAGTACAGCGGCAGCGGGTAGACCGCGGTGGCGCCGATGGGCTGCAGGTCGTCGCCGGCCTCGACGTTGTAGTTCGCGAGGTACTGCACGTGCTGGAACTGGTTCAGGTCGACCTCGCCCTGCTTCAGGGCGGGGTTGGGCAGGCTGTAGTCGGAGAAGTTGACCAGCTCCACCTCGACGCCCAGCTCGGACTGCGCCTTGGCGACGTAGGTCTTCCAGTACGGCTCGGCCTGGTCGGTGACGCCGATGCGCACGGTCTGCGCCTCGCCGCCGGCGGCGGTGGTGGCGGTGTCGTCCCCGCTGTTGCGCACGACGAGGGTGACGACGATGGCGACGATCGCGACGATCGCGACGATCGCGACGCCGATGACGATCGGCAGCTTGCTGCGCCGGGGCTTGTCGGGCAGGGCGGGCGGCGTGGTGCTGGACAACGCGGGCTCCTCGTGGGGT
>NZ_JAAALM010000205.1 GCF_009906395.1 Kineococcus indalonis | reverse complement strand
CCCGGGCGGCGCCCCCGCCCGTCCCGCACCCGCCCCGGGACCGCCGGTGCCTCACCGCCGCGTCGCCGCGCCGTGAGGAAGAGTTCCCCGGGCCGTAACAGCCGGGCGCCGCAGACCCTGTGGCCGGGTGGGGGTTCCGTGGAACACTCCGGCGGGTGACCGACACGACGCAGCAGGCGGCCCCGCAGAAGGCCCAGATCGGTGTGACGGGCCTGGCGACGATGGGGCGCAACCTGGCCCGCAACATCGCCCGGCACGGGTACGTGACCGCGGTGCACAACCGCACCGACGCGAGGACGAAGGCGCTGGTGGAGGAGTTCGGCCACGAGGGCACCTTCGTGCCCGGGTACTCCGCGCAGGAGTTCGTGGACTCCCTGGAGGCCCCCCGCACCGTGATCATCATGGTGAAGGCGGGCGGCCCCACCGACGCGGTCATCGAGGAGCTGGCGCCGCTGCTGAGCGAGGGCGACATCCTCGTCGACGCGGGCAACGCGCACTTCGCCGACACCCGCCGCCGCGAGGCCGCGCTGCGCGAGAAGGGCATCCACTTCGCCGGCGTGGGCGTCTCCGGCGGCGAGGAGGGCGCGCTGCTGGGGCCGAGCATCATGCCCGGCGGTTCCGAGCACGCCTACGCCAAGCTCGGCCCGATCTTCGCCGACATCGCCGTGTCGGTGGACGGCACCCCGTGCTCCACCCACGTCGGCCCCGACGGCGCGGGCCACTTCGTGAAGATGGTCCACAACGGCATCGAGTACGCCGACATGCAGCTCATCGCCGAGGCGTACGACCTGCTGCGCCACGGCCTGGGCCGCACCCCCGCCCAGCTCGCCGAGGTCTTCGACTCCTGGAACTCCGGGGACCTGGAGTCCTTCCTCATCGAGATCACCGCGCAGGTGCTCGCCAAGGAGGACCCCACGCAGGACGGCGTGGCCCTGGTCGACGTCATCCTCGACCAGGCCGAGCAGAAGGGCACCGGGCGCTGGACGGTGCAGACCGCCCTGGACCTGGGCACCCCCGTCTCCGGCATCGCCGAGGCCGTCTTCGCCCGCGCCCTGTCCGGGCACGCCGAGCAGCGCAGCGCCGCGGCCGGCGCGCTGCCCGGCCCGGCGGAGGAGGCGCCCTTCGTCGAGGCCGCCCACGCCGACGCCTTCGTCGACGACGTGCGCGCGGCGCTGTACGCCTCGAAGGTCGTCGCCTACGCGCAGGGCTTCGACATGGTCAAGGCCGGTTCCGTGGAGTACGGCTGGGGCGTGGACCCCGGCGCGATGGCCACGATCTGGCGCGGCGGCTGCATCATCCGCGCGAAGTTCCTGGACCGCATCCGCGAGGCGTACGAGAAGCAGCCGGACCTGCCCTCGCTGCTGCTGGACCCGTACTTCGCCCGCGCCGTGGCCGACGGTCAGGAGGCCTGGCGGCGCGTGGTGCAGCACTCCGTGGCGCACGGCATCCCCGCGCCCGGCTTCGCCTCGGCGCTGGCGTACTACGACGGGCTGCGCCGGCCGCGCTCGTCGGCGGCGCTGATCCAGGGCCTGCGCGACCTGTTCGGCGCGCACACCTACAAGCGCGTGGACCGCGAGGGCTCCTTCCACGTGGCGTGGGCCGGCGACGGCGCCGAGCACCCGTGGTCCTGAGGGGGTGGGCGCGCGGCCCGCGACGGCCGTGGGTGAGGATGCGACCGTGAGCGAGACGCACAGGAGCACCCCGACCGCCTTCCTGCTGTACGGGGCCACCGGCGACCTGGCCAGGCGCCTGGTCATGCCGGGGTTCGCGGCGCTGGCCGAGGCGGGCCTGCTGCCCGAGCGCTGGGCGCTGATCGGCAGCGGCCGGCGCTCGATGGGCGACGACGACTACCGCCGCCACGTCGTCGAGGGGCTGCGGGAGTTCGGCAAGGACCTGGACGAGAGCGTCCTGGACGAGGTGGGCGCCGGCCTGCGCTTCGCCGGCGGCGGGTTCACCGCCGACGACCCCGGTGAGCTGCTGGACGTGCTGGGCCGGGTCCGCGAGGAGCTGGGCGGGGACGTGCAGGTGGTGCACTACCTGGCGCTGCCGCCCTCCACGTTCGAGGACTACACGCGCGCCATCGCCGCGCACGGCCTGGCCGACGGCTCGCGCGTGGTCTACGAGAAGCCGTACGGCACCTCCCCGGAGTCCTTCGAGCGCCTCGACCAGCTGGTGCAGTCGGTGTTCGCCGAGGAGCAGGTCTTCCGCATCGACCACTTCCTCGGCAAGGAGGCCACGCAGCAGCTGCACGTGCTGCGCTTCGCCAACCGCCTCTTCGAGCAGGTGTGGAGCGCCGAGCACGTCGCGCAGGTGCAGATCGACGTGCCCGAGACCCTCGGCGTGGACGACCGCGCGCAGTTCTACGACGCCACCGGCGCCACGCTGGACATGCTGGTCACCCACCTGCTGCAGGTGGCCGCCGAGGTGGCCGCCGAGCCGCCGGCCGGGCCGGGCCCGGAGGCGCTGCAGGAGGCGCGCGAGTCGGTGCTGGCGTGCTTCCGGCCCATCGACCCGGCCGAGGTGGTCCTGGGGCAGTCCAGCGGCTACCGCCACCTGCAGGACGTCGACGACGACTCCGGCACCGACACCTTCGTCGCGGCGCGGGTGTGGGTGGACACCGAGCGCTGGCGCGGGGTGCCGTTCGTGCTGCGCACCGGCAAGAAGCTGGCCGAGTCCCACCAGCACGTGACGCTGGTGCTGCGCCCGCCGGCGGCGCAGGTGCACGGCGAGGGCGAGCGCACGCGGGTGCCGGAGACCATCACGTTCACCCTCAGCGGCAACGGCACGCTGTGGGCGGGCGTGACCGCGCGCCGCCCCGGCGTCTCCGACGACCTGGTGCCCGGCCGGCTGCACCTGGACCTGGCCGAGCTGCCCGACGCGGAGCCGCTGCCCCCGTACGCGGCGCTGCTGCGCGACGTGCTCATCGGCGACCGGGCGCTGTTCACCACCTCCGCGGGCCTGCGCGACGCCTGGCGGGTGGTGACGCCGCTGCTGGAGCAGCGCGGTGAGCTGCACCCGTACGAGCCGGGCTCGTGGGGCCCGGCGCAGGCCGAGGAGCTCGCCGCGCCGTACGGCTGGCTCACCGAGCACTGACGCGGCGCTGACACGGCGCTGACGCAGCCCCGGGGGGCGACCCGCCCCCCGCCCACCCGGGCGGGGGGCGGGCGCGTTCAGGCGCTGCGGCGCAGGGCCTGAACGACGGCGGTGCGGGCGCGCGCGAGGTCGAGGTCGACGCCGGTGGCCGCCAGCGCCCGCGCGGCGCGGGCGTCGGGGCTGCGCAGCAGCCCGAGCAGCAGGTGCTCGGTGCCGATGTAGTCGTGGCGCAGGTCCAGCGCGGCCCTCAGGGACTCCTCCAGGGCCTTCTTCGCCGGCCGGGTGAAGGGCAGGTGACCGCTCAGCGGGCCCTCCTCGAGCAGGCGCCGGCGCAGCCGGCCGCGCCGACGGGGCCCGGGCCGGTCCAGCGCGCCGGGGCCGAAGACCTCCTCGGCGCGCCGGCGCACGGTGTCGAGGTCGATGCCGAGGGCGCGCAGCGCGTCGGTGTCGGCGTCCGGCCCGCGCTGGTGCGCGACCTGCTCGCGCAGGCGGGCCGGGTCGGCGCCGGCCGCGATCAGCACGTCGGCGGCGACGCCGCCCGCGTGCAGCAGCGCCAGCAGCAGGTGGTCGTCGCCGACCTCGCGGTGCCCCAGCTCCCGGGCGACCTCCTGGGCGTCGACGACGGCGTGACGGGCTCGCCGGGTGAATCGTTCGAACACGGTGGTCCTCCTGCTCGTGGGTCAGTCGTTGCCGGAGTGCTTGCGGTGCACGGCCTGCTTGGACACCCCGAGGGCTCCGGCGATGTCGGCCCAGGACCAGCCGAGGTCGCGGGCGCGCTGGACCTGCAGGCGCTCGAGCTGCTCGGCGAGGCGGCGCAGCGCGGCGACGGCGCGCAGGCCCACGGCGGGGTCGGGGTCGGTGCCGGCGGTGACGAGGGTGTCGGGTTCGGCCATGCGTCATCATGTGTTGACGACCGGCCCCCCGTCAACCCTTGTTGACGAAGGACGGCCGGCTCCACCCGCGAGGGCCCGCGTCCACCCGGGGGTGGAGCGCGGACCTCACCCCCTGGGCCGATCCGCCGCGCACCCCTCCCGGCGCACCCTGGGAGCACCGGGCCGGGCAGGCCGGCCGGGACGGGGGGAGGGGTCGTCGTGGACGTTCTGGTGGGGGTCCTGGCGGTCGCCGGGACGGCCGGCGGCATCGGCGCGGTGCTCGCCGCGGCGTTCGGCGGCTCCGCCGCCCGCGCGGGCCGGCGGGACGCGCACCTGCTGGTCGCGCCCCGCGGCGCCGGGTACGGGGAGGCCGGCCGCCTGGTGGTCGAGGCCGCGCGCGCCGAGCGCGACGCGCACGCCGCGGTGGTGCACCTGGACGAGCGCCGCGCGCGCCGCGCCGGCACCGACCGCGCGGCCTGAGCGCACCCGCCCTCAGGCGCCCCAGGCGGCGGTGAGGGCGTCGGCGCTCTGGGGCCGGCCGACGTGGAAGCCCTGCAGGTAGTGGCAGCCGGCGTCGCTGGCGCAGCGGGCCTGGGCCGCGGTCTCCACGCCCTCGGCGATCACCTGCAGGTCCAGGCTGTCGGCGACGGTGACCACCGCCCCCACCAGGGCCCTGCTGCGCGCGTCGTGCTCGATGCCGGTGGTGAGGCTCTTGTCGATCTTGGCCATGCGCACGGGCAGCTCCACCAGGCGCGAGAGCGAGGAGTAGCCGGTGCCGAAGTCGTCCACGGACAGCGGGTGCCCGCGCCGGTGCTGCTCCTGCAGGGCGGGCAGGACGTTGGGGTCGATGAAGCTGGACTCCAGCAGCTCCAGGCCCAGGTGCTCCGGTTCCAGACCGTGCTCGCGCAGCGCCGCGGAGATGGTGGGCACCAGCGCGGGGTCGGCCAGCTCGCGGGCGGTGAGGTTGACGTAGGCGGTGCGCGGGGCCGCGGCACCGAGCTCCCGGCGCCAGCGGGCCACCTGGGCGCAGGTCTGCTCGACGACCCAGCGCCCGATGCCGACGATCGTCCCGTTGCCGGCGGCCAGGTCGATGAACCGCCCGGCCGGCAGCAGCCCGTGCGCGGGGTGCTGCCAGCGCAGCAGCGCCTCGACGGCGTGCACGGCACCGCTCGCGTCGGTGATCGGCTGGTAGTGCACGCGCAGCTGCTCGTGGGGCAGGGCCTGGGCCAGCTGGCGCTCCAGGTGGCGCACCGAGCGCCAGGCGTGCGGCCCGGCGGCGGTGCCCGCGGGGGGCCCGGCCGTGCCGCCGGTGGCGGTGCCGCCGGCCACCGTCAGGTCGATCGTGCCGCCGCCGCCCGGGGCGTCGCGGGTGTGGTGCTTGGCCCGGTACATCGCGGCGTCGGCGTCGGCCAGCAGCTCGTCGGCGCCGGGGTGGTCCTCGCTCAGGGCCACCCCGATGCTGGCGGAGACCGCGAGGTCCAGCTCGCCGATGCGCACGGGCTGGGCCAGGACCCGGCGCAACCGGGTGATCACCGCCTGGACGTGCTCGGCCAGCTCGTCGGGCTCGGCCTGGGGCAGGTCCTCGCAGATCAGGACGAACTCGTCACCGGCCAGGCGCGCCAGGGTGTCCTCGTGCCGCAGGGTGGCGCTGACGCGGGTGGCCACGGTGGCCAGGACCGTGTCGCCGGCGGCGTGGCCGAAGGTGTCGTTGACCGCCTTGAAGCGGTCCAGGTCGATGAAGAAGACCGCCACGGTGCGCTGGTGGCGGCGCGCGGCGGCCAGGGCGTGCTCGAGGCGGTCGAAGAGCAGCGCCCGGTTGGGCAGCCCGGTCAGCGCGTCGTGCGTGCTGCGGTGCGCCAGCTCGCTCTGGGCGCGGCGGGCCTGGTCGCGCTCGGAGGCCATGACGACGTACGAGACGGCCACGTGCGCCAGCAGGCGCACCCACTGCAGCTCCGCCGGCTGCCAGGTGCCGGCCCGGTGCCGGTACAGGTCCAGCGCGCCCCACACCCGTCCGCGCCCGACCAGCGGCACGGCGACCACGGACTCGAAGCCGGCCTCGCGCGCCCGCTGCACGTACTCCGGCCAGGCGGTCTGCGCCGGGTCGGCCAGGTCGTCGACGACCACCTCGGCCCGGGAGAGCAGCGCGTCGTGGCAGGGGCCCTCCTGGGTCAGCTCCTGCAGCCGCTCCGCGCCGTCGACCGCGCTGGAGGAGGAGTGCACGAAGCGCAGGAGCTCACCGTCGTTGATCATCACGCCGGCGCCGTCGACGGCCAGGTGCTCGGCGGCCACGTCCACCAGGTGCTGCAGGAGCTCCTCGGGACCGACGTCGCCGCCGGCGGCCTGCGCCAGCGCGACCACCGCGTCGACCAGCGCTTCGTGGTTCACCGCCGCCGTCCCCGCGCATCGAGTCCTCGTGCGGCGTCGCCGGGGTCCACCCGGCCGGGTGCACTCTTCACGGGTCGGGCTCCGGCCTCGGGAAGGGGTGAGCCACTCTATGACCCTCAGTGACAGGGTACTCCGCTGAGTGAGCAGTGTGCGGTGTTCCGCCCCCACCGCGGACCCCGCCCCCCGGGTCC
>NZ_JAAALM010000204.1 GCF_009906395.1 Kineococcus indalonis | reverse complement strand
GGGGTCAGGGGGAGGGGACCTCGGCGGCCTGGCGGGCGAGCTCGCCGCTGCGCCGGTCGGCGAGGTAGCTGCGCAGCTCGGCCTTGACCACCGGCGCCAGCAGGTACAGGCCGATGATGTTGACCAGCGCGCAGAGGAAGAGCATCGCGTCGGCCAGGCTCAGCACCGAGCCGAAGGTCAGCACCGTGCCGATGACGGTGAACACGCAGTACACGATCCGGAAGGTCAGCACGCTGGCGGCGGAGCGGCCGAAGAAGTGCGCCCACGCCTTCTCCGAGTAGTAGCTCCAGGTGATGAGCGTGGAGAACGCGAAGAGCGCCACGGCCACGGCCAGCACGACCGGGAACCAGGAGACGACGCTCTCGAAGGCGTCGGAGGTCAGCACCACGCCGTCGGCGCTGCTGGAGCCGGTCTCGGCGACCTCCGCGCGCGCGTCCAGCCAGCTCTGCGGCTGGGCGATGACGATCGTCAGGGCGGTCATCGTGCAGATGATCACGGTGTCGACGAACGGCTCCAGCAGGGCCACGAAGCCCTCGGAGACGGGCCGGCGCGTCTTGACCGCCGAGTGGGCGATGGCCGCCGAGCCCAGCCCGGCCTCGTTGGAGAAGGCCGCGCGCTGGAAGCCGACGATGAGCGCGCCGAGCACGCCGCCGGCGACGCCCTGGGGGGCGAAGGCGCCGCTGAGGATCTCCCCGACCGCGTCGGGGACGCGGCCGAGGTTGCTCAGGATGACGACCAGGCAGGCGGTCACGTACAGGATCGCCATCGCCGGCACCAGCTTGGAGGTGACGCGGCCGATGGAGGAGATGCCGCCGAGGATGACCAGGCCGACGAGCACGGCGAGCACCACGCCGAAGACGAAGGCGGCGCCGTCGCTGCCCAGGGGGCCGTCCTCGCCGCCGGTGACGTTGCGCACCTGCGCGAAGGTCTGGTTGGCCTGGAACATGTTGCCGCCGGCCACGCCGAAGAAGAAGATCGCGATGGCGAACACGGCGGTCAGCACGGTGCCGACCCAGGTGACCCTGATCTTCGCGAAGGCGACCTTGAGGTAGCGGAACGGTCCGCCGGTGACGGTGCCGTCGTCGTGGACCTCGCGGTACTTCACGCCCAGGGTGCACTCGACGAACTTCGTGCACATGCCGAGCAGGCCGGCGCAGATCATCCAGAAGGTGGCCCCCGGCCCGCCGACGGTGACGGCGACGGCGACGCCGGCGATGTTGCCCAGGCCCACGGTGCCGGACACCGCGCTGGTCAGCGCCTGGAAGTGGGTCACCTCGCCGGGGTCGGAGTCCCTGCTGAACCGGCCGCGCACGGTCTCCAGGGCGAGCTTGAAGCCGCGGAACTGGATGAAGCCGAAGTAGGCGGTGAAGACCAGGCCGGCCAGGACGAGCCAGCCGACGATGAGCGGGAAGGTGGCCCCGCCGATGCTCACGGAGTAGAAGATCACGCTGCTGAGCGCGTCGGACACCCCGGAGAAGACCTCGTCGACGGACGACTCGACCCGTGCGAGCGTGCCGCCGTCCTCGGCGGTGGCCGACACCGCGAGGGCGTGGAGAGCTGCGTCTGGCATCTGGGCAGGGAAGCGCCTCCGGGGGGCGCGGTCAACCGCTGCCCGCGTGCGCCGCGCAGTCGCAACGCAGCCGTGACGTGCCGGGGCGGTGCTCAGAGCTCGCGGACCGCTCCGGCGTCCACCGCCAGGCGGCGGGTGACGTGCACCGCCTCCAGCAGCCGGCGGTCGTGGCTGACCAGCAGCAGCGTGCCCCCGTAGTCCGCCAGCGCCTGCTCCAGCTGCTCGATGGCCGGCAGGTCCAGGTGGTTCGTCGGCTCGTCGAGCACGAGCAGGTTCACCCCGCGCGCCTGCAGCAGCGCCAGCGCCGCCCGGGTGCGCTCGCCCGGCGACAGGCTGGAGGCGGGGCGGCCCACGTGCGCCGAGCCCAGGCCGAACTTCGCCAGCAGCGTGCGCACCTCCGCGTCCGGCTGCTCCGGCACGGCCTCGCCGAACGCCCGCGCCAGCGGCGCCTCACCCAGGAACAGCCCGCGCGCCTGGTCCACCTCGCCCACCCGCACGCCCGAGCCGAGCGCGGCGGTGCCGGCCCCCGGCTGCACCCGCCCCAGCAGCAGCTGCAGCAGCGTGGTCTTGCCCGCGCCGTTGGGGCCGGTGACGGCCACGCGGTCGCCGGCGTCCAGCTGCAGGTCCACCGGGCCCAGCGCGAACGCGCCGCGGCGCACCACGGCCCCGCGCAGCGCGGCCACCACCGAGCCCGAGCGGGGCGCGGCGGCGATCGACATCCGCAGCTCCCACTCCTTGCGGGGCTCCTCCACGACCTCCAGGCGCTCGATCATCCGCTCGGTCTGGCGGGCCTTGGCGGCCTGCTTCTCGCTGCCCTCGCGCATCTTGGCGCGGATCATCTTGTCCGGCTCGCCCTTGCGCACCGCGTTGCGCACGCCCTTGGCCATCCAGTTCCGCTGCATCCGGGCCCGCGCCTCCAGCCCGGAGCGGGTGCCGGCGTACTCCTCGTACTCCTCGCGGGCGTGGCGGCGCTGCACCTCCCGCTCGGCCAGGAACGCCTCGTACCCGCCGCCGACGACCCGCACCAGCTGCTGCGCCAGGTCCAGCTCCACCACCCGGTCCACGGTGCGGGCCAGGAACTCGCGGTCGTGGCTGACCACGACGGCGGGCGAGCGCAGCTGCGCCACGAAGCGCTCCAGGCGCTCCAGGCCGTCCAGGTCCAGGTCGTTGGTGGGCTCGTCGAGCAGGAAGACGTCGTAGCGCGAGAGCAGCAGCGCGGCCAGCCCGGCGCGGGCGGCCTGCCCGCCCGACAGCGCCGTCATCGCCAGGTCCACGTCCACGGCCAGGCCCACCTCGGCCAGCACCTCCCCGCGGCGCTCGTCGAGGTCGGCCCCGCCCAGGGCCAGCCAGCGGTCCAGGGCGTCGGCGTAGCGGTCGTCGGCGCCGGGCACGCCGTCGGCGAGGTCCAGCGCGGCGGCGTCCATCGCGGCCTGCGCGGCGGTGACGCCGGTGCGCCGGCCCAGGAACGCCGCCACGCTCTCGCCGGGGCGGCGCTCGGGCTCCTGCGGCAGGTACCCCACGGTGGCGGTCGGCGGGGACAGCGTCACCGAGCCCGACTCCGGCGCGTCGATCCCGGCCAGCAGGCGCAGCAGCGTGGACTTGCCCGCGCCGTTGGCGCCGACCAGGCCCACGACGTCGCCGGGGGCCACGACGAGGTCCAGGCCGGAGAACAGGGCGCGCGTCCCGTGCGCCGCGCTGAGGTCCTTGGCGACGAGGGTGGCGCTCACACCCCCATCCTCCCCGATCCCGCGGGTGGCCCCGCCAGGGCCACCCCTCACCCGACCGCTCCCGGGCCGGGGCCTTGACCGCGGCTGCGGGCGGTGCGAGGTTCCCGCCATGCCCGACACGCCCGCCGGCCGCCCGGTGCTCCTCACCGTCGACGACGACCCGGCCGTGTCCCGCGCGGTCGCCCGCGACCTGCGCCGCCGCTACGGGCAGACCCACCGCGTGCTGCGCGCGGACTCCGGCGCCGACGCGGTCGCCGCGCTGCGCGAGGTGAAGCTGCGCGGCGGCACCGTCGCGGCCGTCCTGGCCGACTACCGGATGCCGCAGATGGACGGCGTGCAGCTGCTGGAGCAGGCGGTGGACCTCTTCCCCGCCGCGCGCCGGGTGCTGCTGACCGCCTACGCCGACACCTCCGCGGCGATCCGCGCCATCAACGACGTGGACCTGGACCACTACCTGCTCAAGCCGTGGAACCCGCCGGAGGAGAAGCTCTACCCCGTCCTGGACGCGCTGCTGGAGGCCTGGCGGGCCTCGCCCCCGCGCCCGGCCGACGAGGTCGTCGTCGTGGGCGACCGCTGGTCGGCGCGCTCGTTCGCGGTGCGCGACTTCCTGGCCCGCAACGAGGTGCCCTACCGCTGGCTGCTCGTGGAGGAGGCCGAGGCCGGCCGGCTGCTGCAGGCCGCGGGGGTGCCGCCGGGCTCCCCGCGCGGCGGCACGCCGGTGGCGCTGCTGGACCCCGACGACACCGCCCTGGCCGAGCACGTGGGGCTGTCCACCCGCCCGCGCCGCGACTTCTACGACGTCGCCATCGTCGGCGGCGGCCCCGCCGGGCTGAGCGCGGCGGTGTACGCCGCCAGCGAGGGCCTGCGCACCGTGCTGGTGGAGGAGCACGCCACCGGCGGGCAGGCCGGGCAGAGCTCGCGCATCGAGAACTACCTCGGCTTCCCCGACGGCCTCTCGGGCGCGCAGCTGGCCGACCGGGCCCGCCGGCAGGCCGCGAAGTTCGGCGCCGAGAGCCTCTCCGCGCGCAGCGTGACCCGCCTGGAGGCCGCCGGCAGCGCGCGCGTGCTGCACTTCGTCGACGGCAGCAGCCTCGCCGCGCACACCGTGCTGCTGGCCACCGGCGTGTCCTACCGCACCCTGGCCGGGCCCGGCCTGGCCGAGCTCACCGGCCGCGGCGTCTACTACGGCGCGGCGCTGAGCGAGGTGACCTCCTGCGCCGACCAGGACGTCTTCGTCGTGGGCGCGGCGAACTCCGCGGGGCAGTCCGCGGTGAACCTCGCCCGCACCGCGCGCAGCGTGACGCTGCTCGTGCGCGGGCCCAGCATCGAGGCGTCCATGTCCGCCTACCTCGTGGAGCAGGTGCGCGAGCGGGAGAACATCGAGGTCCTCACCTGCACCGAGGTCGCCGGGGCGCGCGGCGCGGAGCACCTGTCCTCGATCGTGCTGCGCGACCGCTCCAGCCGCCTGGAGCGGGAGGTGCCGGCCCAGCACGTGTTCGTCTTCATCGGCGCCGAGCCGCGCACCGACTGGCTCGACGGCGTCGTCCAGCGCGACGGCCGGGGGTTCGTCCAGGCCGGCCCGGACCTCGTCGTCGACGGCCGCCGCCCGGCGGGCTGGACGCCGGATCGCGACCCGTACCACCTGGAGACCTCGCTGCCCGGGGTGTTCGTCGCCGGCGACGCGCGCGCGGACTCCGTCAAGCGGGTGGCCTCCGCGGTCGGCGAGGGCGCGATGGCCGTCATGCTCGTGCACCGCTACCTGGCGCGCACGTGAGCGCCCCCGCGGCGGACGTGGCGGGCGCGGCGGGCGCGGGCGCGGCGGGCGCGGTGCGCGCGGCGACCCCGGGGGAGCTGCGCACGCTGTTCCTCTTCGAGCACCTCGACGACGCCCAGCTCGCCCGGTTCGCGGCCGCCGGCACGGTCCGGGCCGTCGCGCCCGGCTGGCTGTACCGGCAGGGCGAGCCGGCCCGCTCGTTCTTCGTGCTGCTCTCCGGCGCGGTCGCGCTGTACCGGCGCGTCGGCGAGGACGACCTGGAGCTGGGCCGCACCCGCCAGCGCGGCGTGTACGCCGGCGCGTGGGAGGCCTACCTCGGCGAGGAGGCGCCGGGCGCCTACAGCTCCTCGCTGCGCGTCACCGAGGACGCCTCCTTCCTCGTGCTGCCCGCCGCCGAGTTCGGCGCCGCGGTGCGCGAGTGGTTCCCCATGGCCGTGCACCTGCTGGAGGGGCTGCGCCTGGGCCTGACCGACGCCCAGGAGCTCGTCAGCGCCCGCGAGCGGCTGCTCGCGCTGGGCTCGCTGACCGCCGGCCTGACCCACGAGCTGGGCAACCCGGCGGCGGCGCTGAGCCGCACCGTCGTGCAGCTGCAGGCGCAGGTGGGGGCCCTGACCTCCAGCCTGCTGCGGCTGGTGCCCGGCGGACGGGACCTCGCCGCGGGCCTGGCGTCCGCGCGAGCGGGCGCGACCCCGCCGGCGGACGGCGTGCTGGCCCGCGCCGACGCCGAGGACGCCCTGCTGGAGCGCCTGGAGGACGCCGGCGTGGCCGAGCAGGACGCCGACGACCTCGCCGCCGCCCTGGCCGACGCCGGGGTGGGCGAGCAGCGGCTGGTGGAGTTCGCCGGCACCGCCGAGCGCGCGGGCGTGCCGGCCGGCGACGCGCTGCCGTGGCTGGCGCGCTCGCTGGCCGTGGAGTCCCTGCTGGGCGAGGCGGCCGCGGCCAGCGCCCGCATCAGCTCCCTGCTGGCCTCCGCCGGCCGCTACGCCCAGCTGGACCGGGCGCCCACGCGCTGGGTGGACGTGCGCGAGCTGCTCGACGACAGCGTGGCGATGCTCGGCGCGGGCGCCGGCCGCGCCCCCGGCGGCGCGCGCATCGTGCGCGACTACGCGCACGACGTCCCGCAGGTCCTCGGCCACGCCGGGGAGCTGGCGCAGGTGTGGACGAACCTGCTCGACAACGCCCTGGACGCGCTGGCCGCCGCCCCGGGCGCCCCCGGCACCGTGGTGCTGCGCGTGCGCGGCGAGGACGGCGGGCGCGCCGTCGTCGTGGAGGTCGACGACGACGGCCCCGGCGTCCCGCCGGAGGTGCTGCCGCGCGTGTTCGAGCCGTTCGTGACGACCAAGGACGTCGGCGAGGGCACCGGCCTGGGCCTGGACATCGCCTGGCGCGTCGTCGTGCAGCGCCACCGCGGAACCCTGACCGTCGAGAGCGTGCCGGGCCGCACCGTGTTCCGGGTGCGCCTGCCCGTGGACCCCGACCGGCCCGACGGCCCCGAC
>NZ_JAAALM010000203.1 GCF_009906395.1 Kineococcus indalonis | reverse complement strand
GTCGTGGAGCGCCTCAGCCGCGCCGGACGAGCTCGGCGGTGTCGCGGGCGATGAGCAGCTCCTCGTCGGTGGGCACCACCATCGCCAGCGGCCCGCGGCCGCCGGGGTGCTCGCGGGTGATGCGCCCGGCGGGGGTGGCGGTGCGGCCGTGCTCGGCGTTGGCCCCGGGGTCCTCCACCAGGCCCAGGTGCTCCAGCCGGGCCAGCAGCGCCGAGCGCACCCCCACGGCGTGCTCGCCGATGCCGCCGGTGAGCACCAGGGCGTCCAGGCCGCCCAGGGCCACGGTGAGGGCCGCGACGTGCTTGGCGGCGCGGTAGGTGAACACCTCCAGCGCCAGCTTCGCCCCGGCGTGGCCCCGCGCGGCCTCCTGCGTCAGGGTGCGCACGTCGTTGGACAGCCCCGACAGCGCCAGCAGGCCGGACTCGGAGTTCAGCTGCTCGACGATCTGCGCGGTGCTCGCGCCGGTGCGCTCGGCGACCAGCTCCAGCACCGCGGGGTCCAGGTCGCCGGAGCGGGTGCCCATCACCAGGCCCTCCAGCGGCGTCAGGCCCATCGTGGTGTCCACCGAGCGCCCGCCCAGCACGGCGGTGGCGCTGCAGCCGTTGCCCAGGTGGGCCACGACGAGCTTCAGCGCGCCCGGGTCGGCGCCGGCCTCGCGCGCCAGCACCTCCGCGGCCCGCTGGGAGACGAAGCGGTGGCTGGTGCCGTGCATGCCGTAGCGGCGCACCCCGAACTCCTCGTACCAGCGCGCCGGCACGGCGTAGCGGTAGGCGTGCTCGGGCACCGTCTGGTGGAAGGCGGTGTCGAAGACGGCGACGTGGTCCAGCTCGGGCAGCACGGCGCGGGCGGCCTCGATGCCGGCGGCGTTGGCGGGGTTGTGCAGCGGCGCCAGCGCCGACAGGTCGGCGATGTCGTGCAGGACGTGGTCGTCGACGAGCACGGAGGAGCGGAACCGCTTGCCGCCCTGCACGACGCGGTGCCCCACGCCCAGCAGCGGCGGCAGCTCCATGTCCAGCAGGCGCTGCAGCACGTGCGCCAGGGCACCGCGGTGGGTGGAGGCGGCGGGGGTGATGGTGCGCTCGCCCTGCGCGGTGCGGAAGTGCACCACCGCGTCGGGGGTGCCCAGGCGCTCGCCCAGGCACGACAGGGAGCGCTCGCCGGTGGCGGGGTCGACGACGGCCAGCTTCACCGAGGAGCTGCCGCAGTTGACCACCACGACGGACCCGTTCCCGCTGGACTGAGCCGTGGGCACTGCGCGCTCCCCTCGCCGGGCCGGCGACCAGGGCGGTCACCGGTCGCCCACGAGCCTGTCACGGACGGCCGCGCCGCACCCGCCGGGCGCACCGCGGGTGGTCACCCTCACGCCCGGTGCGGCCGCCCGCCGCCCGGTCGCGCTCAGGCGGGGGCCGGGGCCGCCAGGGGCAGCGGCCAGTCCTCGCGGTGCAGCGCCGTCTCCCAGAAGAGGTGCTCGTAGCGGGTGGCCGTGGCGAACGCCTCGTGCAGCGGCTCCAGGTCGTCCAGGCCGGCGGCGGCCTCGTCGACCAGCCGGCGGGCGGTGGCCGCCGAGGCGTGGAACCCCTCCGCGTCGTAGGCGGCGACCCAGCGCGCGTACGGGTGGTGCGCGCCGGCGTCCAGGACGGCCGCGGCGGAGCGGGCCAGCCGGCGCGCCACGTCGGCGTAGACCCAGAAGCACGGCAGCACCGCCGCCGCGGCCACCGGGTACGCGGCGGTGGCCGCGGTGGCCACCAGGTGCGAGACGTAGCCCAGCGTGGTGGGCGAGGCGTGCGCGGGGCCGTCGGCGGCGGGCAGCGCCCCGGAGCCGAGCAGGTCGCCGTGCAGGGAGGTCTCGACCACGGCGGCGCCGTGCGCGGCGGAGGCCCAGAACGCCGCGGCGGCCGTGTCCGGGGCGCGCGCGGCCAGCAGCGCCAGCGCCCGCCCGTACCCGGCGAGGTAGATCTCGTCCTGCTCGAGGTAGTGGCGGAAGACGGCGGCGTCGAGGGTGCCCTCGCCCAGCTCGCGCAGGAACCGGCACCCGTCGATGGCGGCGCGCAGGTGCGCGGTGCGTTCCCACGCCTGCTCGGTGAAGGGGCGCACGGGGTTCACGGGGTTCACGGGGTTCACGGGGTTCACGGGTCCTCCCGGTGGTGGGCGAAGAAGTGGTCCAGCGGGCCGGCGCCGGAGCCGACGCCCAGCGCGCCGGCGGCCGCCAGGGCCCCCTGCAGGTAGTCGCGGGCCTCCTGCACGACGGGCAGCCAGCTGACCGGCGCGCCGCCGCCGCGGGCGGCGAGGGCGGCGATCGCCGCGGACAGGGTGCAGCCGGTGCCGTGCGCGGAGGTGGTGCCCAGGCGCGGGCGGGCGAGGCGGTGCGTGCCGCCGGGCTCGGCGAGCACGTCCACGCTCTCGGCGCCGCCGAGGTGCCCGCCCTTGAGCAGCACCGCGGTGCCGGTGCGCCGCAGCAGCTCCTCGGCCTGCGCGGCGACCCCGTCCACGTCGCGGGCCGGGTCGGTGCCCAGCAGCACCGCCGCCTCGGGCACGTTGGGGGTGACGAGGTCGGCGACGGGGACGAGCTCCTCGCGCACGGCGGTCACGGCGCTCTCGTCGAGCAGCCGGTCGCCGCTGGTGGCGACCATGACGGGGTCCACCACGAGCGGGGCGGGGTGCGCGCCGAGCACGTCGGCGACGACGCGGGTGATGGCGGCGTCGGCGAGCATCCCCGTCTTGGCGGCGTGCACCTGGACGTCCTCCAGCAGCACCTCCAGCTGCCGGTGCACGAAGCCGGCCGGCACGACGTGCACGCCGGCGACGCCGCGGGTGCTCTGCGCGGTCAGGGCGGTGAGCACGGCGGTGCCGAAGGCGTCCAGGGCGCCGAAGGTCTTCAGGTCCGCCTGCACCCCGGCCCCGCCGCTGGGGTCGCTGCCGGCGACGGTGAGGGCGACGCGGGCGCTCACCGGGCCCCCTCCCCCGCCGCGCCGCGCGCGCCGGGACCCGCGGCGTCCCAGGCGCTGCGCAGCTGCGCGGCCGCGGCCCGCGGGTCGGGCGCGGCGCACACCGCGGACACCACGCAGGCGCCGGCGGCGCCGGCGGCGCGCAGCCCGGCCAGGTCGGCCGCGGTGATCCCGCCGATCGCCACGCACGGCGTGCCGGCGGCGGCGCGCACGACCTCGCGCACCCCGTCCAGCCCGAGCGGGGCGGCGGCGTCGGTCTTGGTGGCGGTGGCGCGCACGGGCCCGACGCCGAAGTGGTCCACGACCCCGGCGGGGGCGGCGAGCACCTCCCGCGCGCTGGAGACCGACAGGCCCAGCAGCGGCCCGGGGCCCAGCAGGCGGCGCGCGTCCTCGGCGGGCAGGTCCGACTGGCCCAGGTGCACCCCGTCGGCGCCGGCGACCAGGGCGACGTCCACGGCGTCGTCGACGATCACGGGCACGCCGGTGCCGCGCAGCACCTCCTGCACGGCGCGCACCAGGGCCAGCAGCTCGCGGTCGCCGACGCCCTTGCCGCGCACCTGCACGGCGGTGGCGCCGCCGGCGACGGCCTCGCCGACGACGGCGGGCACCCCGCGCGCGCCGCACAGGGCGGTGTCGGTGACCAGGTACAGCGAGGGGTCGAAGGGGCGGCGCGGGGCGCTCACGCCAGCCGCCCGGGGGTGCTCAGGTCCGCGCGCAGCGCGGCGGCGTCCACCGCGTCGAGCTCGTCGACCCAGGCGACGGCGAAGGAGCCCGGGCCGGTGCAGCGGGCGGCGGCGCGCTCGGCGGCCAGCGCCACGTGGGCGTGGGCGGCGACCGCGCCCAGCAGCGGGTCGCCGGCCACGGCGGTGCACGCGGCGACCAGCGCGCCCAGCGCGCACCCGGCGCCGGTGGTGCGCGTCAGCAGCGGCGAGCCGCCGCGCACCCGCACGACGTCCTCGCCGCGCACGAGCACGTCGACCTCGCCGGAGACGGCGACCACGCCGCCGGTGCGCCGCGAGAGCCGGCGGGCGGCCTCCAGGGCGTCCTCGGCGCCGGCGGTGGAGTCCACCCCGCGCCCGCCGCCGCCGGCGCCCTGGAGCCCGAGGACCTCGGAGGCGTTGGCGCGCACCACGGCGGGGCGGTGCGCGAGCAGGTCGCGGGCCACGCCGGTGCGGAAGGCCAGCGCGCCCACGGCGACGGGGTCCAGCACCCACGGCGTGCCGGCGGCGTGCGCGGCGGCCGCGGCCAGCGCCATGGCGCGGGCCCGCTCGTCGTCGAGGGTGCCGACGTTGACCAGGACGGCGGAGGCGGCGCGGGCGAAGTCCGCGGCCTCGCGGGGGTTGTCCACCACCGCCGGCGCGGCGCCGGCGGCGAGCAGGACGTTGGCGGTGATCGTGGTGACCACCGAGTTCGTCAGGCACTGCACCAGCGGGTGCTCGCGGGCCAGGGCCTCGCGCACGTCCGCGACCTGCTGCGCGCCCGGGCGCGCGGGGTTTCCGGCGTCCACGCCGTGACATCCCTTCGTCAGCACTACCTGCGTCAGGTTCGACGGGTGTGATCTCAGCCCCCTGCGGGGCACCCCGTGTCGCGGGCGAACCTAACACCCGCCCCGGCCGCGCCCGGCGGGGCGGGGGCGGTCAGCGCGCGGGGCTGGGCGCGGGCGCCGCGCCGCCGACGACGGCGGCAGCGCTGACGTCGCTGACGACGGTGACGTCCCGCCCGGCCTTCTTGCCCTCGTACAGGGCCAGGTCGGCCATCGCGATCACCTCGGCGGCGCTCAGGCCCGGCTGCCACTGCGCCACGCCCACCGTGCAGGTCTGCCCGCGCGGCACGACGGCGCGGATGCGGTCGGCCACGGCGCGGGCGCCGGCGGCGCTGCACCCGGGCAGGGCCAGCACGAACTCCTCCCCGCCCCAGCGGGCCAGGGTGTCCACCTCGCGCAGGCACCCGGAGGCGGCGGCGGCGAACTCCTGCAGCAGGTCGTCGCCGGCCAGGTGGCCCTGCGTGTCGTTGTAGCGCTTGAAGTGGTCCAGGTCGAGCAGGCAGAAGGACAGCGGCAGCCCGGTGCGCACGGCGCGGGCGATCTCCTTGCCGGTGGCCTCGTCCCAGCGGCGGCGGTTGGCCAGGCCGGTGAGCGGGTCGCGCTCGGCGGCCAGGGCGAGCTGGGTGAGCAGGTCGGCGCGCTCCATGCCGTGCGCGGCCTCCAGGGCCAGGGTCGCCATGACCACGCGCACGTGCGCGGGCAGCTCCTCCACGCGCTCGCGCCAGACGCTGACGAGCAGCCCGGCGGTCTGCCCGTCGGCGGTGGTGATCGGCTGGTAGGCGGCGGAGGTGACGCCGAGCTGCTCGCGCAGCCGCTCCGAGGCGCCGCCGTGCCCGGCGAGGTCGTCGACGAAGCGCGGCTCGCCGCGGCGGAAGGTCTGCGCGAGCAGGGACGGCTCGCCCGCGGCCACGCTCACCGCGCTCATCCCGGCGCCCCACAGGGCGCGGGTGACCAGCTCGCCGCGCCCGTCGGGCTCGACGAGGTACACCCCGTCGGCGCCGGTGATGCGGGCGGTGGCCTCGCACAGCGCCTCGCGGGCGTCGGCGGCGGCGTTGAGGGAGCGCAGCGCGCCGGTGAGCATCTCCGCGCTCTGCGCCTGCCGGCGGGCGGCGGCGGCCTGGCGGCGCACCTCGGCCAGCAGCGCGTCGCGCTCGTCGCGGCCCAGGGCGAGCACGAGGCCGATGGCGGCGCCGACGGCGGCGAAGGACTGCACGAGCAGGGCCCGCAGCGCGGGGTCGGCGGAGGCGGCGAAGGGGCCGGAGCCGTGCAGGGTGAACAGCACCGCGGCGGTGCCGGTGAGCAGGCAGTGCCAGGCGACGGTGCGGGTGCAGAAGCGCAGCGCCACCCACACCGTGAGCACCAGGAGCAGGAACGTCAGGGGCACCTCGCCGCCGGCGGTGAACTGCACGGCGTAGGCGGCGGCGGAGACGAGCGAGGCGGCCAGGACCTCGGCGGTGCGCGGGGGGCGGGCCACGTCGGGGTCCACGGCGCGCGGGCCGCCGGCGGTGGCCAGCAGGCGCAGGCCCAGGCAGCCCAGCAGCAGCACGGCCAGGCCGTCGCGGGCCGCCCACGCCAGCAGCACCACCGCCGCGCCGGCACCGCCGTGCCCGGCGACGAGGGCGGCGAGCAGGCCGCCGGCGGTGACGGCCGCGCCGGTGGCGGCCAGCAGCCGCACGAGCTGGCGCGCGCCGCGCAGCGGCCGCCCGGGCCCGGCGCCGGGGCACCAGCGCTCCAGCAGCGCGGTGAACAGCACCGTCTGCACCAGCGTGCCGGCGCCGGCGGCGGCGGCCAGGACGGCGGTGGCGCCGGTGGCCAGGTGCACCGCGACGCCCGCGGCGCCCAGCAGGGCGGCGTCCACCGCGAGCGCACCGCTCCAGCGGGTGCCGCTCCAGCGGGCGCCGGCGCGCCGGCGCAGGCCGAACCAGACGGCGGCGATGCCGGCGCCGGGCGAGACCAGGGCCAGCGAGGTCCCCTCGGGCACGGTGTGCCGGCCCAGCAGCAGGCCGGCGGCGAACAGCAGCGCGAACAGCACCGGCGCGCCGGCGCGCGCCGCGGCCGGCGCGGGGGCGGCGGCCGGGGTGCCCGGCACGCCACGGGCGGCGAG
>NZ_JAAALM010000202.1 GCF_009906395.1 Kineococcus indalonis | reverse complement strand
CCCGCAGCGCGCGCACCCGCAGCGGCGCCGCCCGGCGCGCGCCGGTGCTGCTCCCGGTGCCGGTGCTCACGTCAGGCCCGCTGCAGCAGCGGGGCGCACGAGGCCAGGAAGGCGTCCAGGTCCGCCTCCGCGCGCTCGCGGTCGACGTCGAAGGTGCCGGTGAGCCGCTCCAGCAGGTCCGCGCGCGTGGTGCCCTCCACCAGCAGCGGCCACAGCACCACCCCGGCGCCGGAGACGGCGTGGTAGGTGGAGGTGGCGGTGTCCAGCACGACGATCTGGTCGTCCACCTCGTTCCAGGCGAGCTCGTCGGCCCGGACGGCGACGCGGTCCACGGTTCCTCCTCGGGGTGCGGCGGGCACCCAGCGTAGAGCGCCCCTGGCGCTGCGTGGCGCCGGTGCTCCCGGTGCTCCCGGTGCAGGTGGGCGGGGCCGGGTGGCGCGGGGGAGGGGTGCACCCCCCCGGGCGCGGTGACCACGACGCACCCGGCCCCGTGCAACGCCCCTCAGCCCTCCCGGTACGCCTGCGCCTGCAGCGCGTACAGCTCCGCGTACAGCCCGCCGCGCGCCACGAGCTCGTCGTGGGTGCCCACGTCGTCGACGGCGCCCTCGCGCAGCACGACGATGCGGTCGGCCTCGCGCACGCTGGAGAAGCGGTGCGAGACGAGCACGACGGTGCGCCCGGCGACGAGCTCGCGCACCTGCGCGAACAGCTCCGCCTCGGCGCGCGCGTCGAGCGCGGCGGTGGGCTCGTCGAGGACGACGAGCTCGGCGCCGCGGTAGAAGGCGCGCGCCAGGGCCACGCGCTGCCACTGGCCCAGGGACAGGTCGACGCCGCCGGCGAGCTCGGTGCTCAGCGGGGTGCCGTAGCCCTGCGGCAGGCGGCGCAGCAGGGCGTCGGCGCCGGCCTGGCGGGCGGCGGCGGGCACCGCCGCGGCCTCGTCGGGGCGGCCGGGGCGGCCCACGGCGACGTTGTCGTGCCCGCTCATGCGCCACTGCACGAAGTCCTGGAAGACCACGGCGACCTGGTCGCGCAGGGAGGCGGGGTCCAGGCCGGCGGTGTCCTCGCCGTTCCACAGCACCGAGCCGGCGCCGGGCGGGTGCAGCCCGGCGAGGACCTTCGCCAGGGTCGTCTTGCCCGAGCCGTTCTCCCCGACCAGGGCGAGGACCTCCCCGCGGCGCACCTCCAGGGAGACCTCGCGCAGCGCGGGCCGCTGCTGGCGCGGGTAGGTGAAGGACACGCCCCGCACGGCGAGGTGCTCGAAGCGCCCCGCGCGGCGCAGCGCACCGGGGGCGCCGGCGGGTCGGCCCAGGGCGAGGAAGGCGCGCAGGTCGTCGAGGAACAGGCCGGACTCCAGCACGCCGCCGACGCCGGAGGTGAGGGCCTGCAGCCGCGAGGCCAGCAGGGGCGCGGCGGCGCCGGCGGCCCCGGCGTCGGCCAGGGTGAGGCGCCCGCGGCCCACCAGCCACAGCAGCAGCAGCGCGGTGACCAGGACGCTGAGGGCGGTGAGGGCCTGCCCGGCCACGGCCAGGCGCACGCGGCGGGCGACCTGCCGGCGCAGGTCGCGCTCGTAGGCGCCGGCGAGGTCCTCGTAGCGCCCGCGCAGGGCGGCGGCCAGGCCGTAGGCGCGCACCTCCTTGGCCTCGCGCCGCCCGACGAGGGCGTCGCGCAGGTAGGCGCGGGTGCGGTAGGCGGGGGTCTGGGCGACGGCGAAGTCGAACTCCAGCCGGCCCCCGCGCCGGGACAGCAGGAACAGCGGGACCCCGGCGAGCAGCAGCACCGGCAGCAGCACCGGCTCGATGGACCACAGGGCCGCGAACAGCCCGGCGCTGCCGACGAGGCCGCCGACGATCCCCACCAGGCCCTGCGCGACGCCGACGGGGCGCGAGACGGCGCTGGTGGTCACCCGCTGCAGGCGGTCGTAGAAGGCGGGGTCGTCGAAGCGGTCCAGCTCGACGCCGGTGGTGACGTCCAGGACCCGGCCCCACACGGCGCGCTGCACGGCCTCGGACAGCAGCCGCAGCCGCTGCCCGCGCACGGCGCCGGAGAAGCCGGCGAGCAGGCCGACGCCGGCGAGCAGCAGCAGCGGGCCGGCCAGGTCGGCGGCGACGGCGGCGCCGGTGCCGGCCCCGCCCAGGGCGCGCGCCAGGGCCTCGCGCCCCACGAGCACCTGCACGCCCAGCAGCGCCGAGCCGAGCAGCTGCACGCCGAAGACGAGCAGCAGGTCGCGCCGGCGCGCGCTCCAGCACAGCCTCAGCGCCTCGGCCACCAGCGCGGGCAGGGCGCCCAGCTGCCGGCGCCGGGCCCGCCCCTCCCGCGCCAGGGCGAGCTCGTCGACGCGCCCGGTGCCCGTGGTCGTCACCGCGCCCGGACCGCTCAGCGGTGCTTGACCGCGGCGGCGGCGCGGCCGTAGCGCATGTAGAAGGCGCCCACGACGTAGGCCAGGCGGCTGCGGGCGCCGTCGAGCTCGCGGGCGCGCACGGCGCGGGCGAAGGCCCCCACGGGCGGGGCGAAGGCCTTCACGGACAGCGCGCCGGGGGGCTGCTCGCCGTTGCGCACGCGCAGCTGCCGGCCGTGCTGGACGCGGCACAGCTTCGTCCACGCCTCGGCGTACGACTCGCGGGCGGGGTGGGCCACGACGGCGTCGGCGACGTAGGTGAGGGGGAAGCCGGCGGCCACGGCGCGCCCGCACCACTCGGCGTCGCCGCCGGAGGGCAGGTCGGCGTCGAAGGGGCCCACGGCGTCGAAGACCTCGCGCGGCACGACGAGGTTGGCGGTGACGGCGAAGCCGCGCGGCACGGTGCGGTCCTGGCGGAAGGCGTTGACGACCTCGAACGCCTCCACGGGGTGGGGGCGGCGCGGGTCGCGCGGGTACACCCGCACCCGGCCGGCCACCACGCGGGCGCCGGCGCCCAGGGCGCGCACCGCGCTGGAGACCCAGGTCGGCTCGGGCAGCGTGTCGGAGTCGGTGAAGGCCAGCACGTCGCCGGTGGCGCGGGCCACGGCGGCGTTGCGGGCGGCGTAGGAGCCCGGCCGCGGCTCGGAGAGCACGCTCACGCGCGGGTCGAGGTCGGCCAGGTCGGTGCGCGGGTGCCGGGAGCCGTTGTCCACCACGAGGACGCGCAGCCTGTCGGCCGGGTGGTCCTGGGCGAGCAGGGCGCGCACGCACGCCTCCAGGCGCGGGTCGTCCTTGACGGGGACGACGACGTCGACGGTCGGCGCGCTGGTCGCCTCGGCGCTCGGCATGGGACGGGCGTCCTTCCGGGGTGGTGGTGCGCGCATCGTCGCACACCCGGCGTTGCGTTCCAGCGACCGCGCGTAGCAGGATGCCGCCGCGTGACCACCGTGCACGCATCCGCCGAGCGGGGGGCCGCACCGTCCTGCGCACCGTCCCCCGGGCCGCCCGCCGAGAGCGGCGCGCCCCTCGACCGCACCGCGCGCGCCGCGCGCCGCGCACCGGTGGTCCCGGCGTGAGCGCCCCCCGCCCCGACCTGGACCTCGTGCACCGGCTGGCGCAGCGCTGGCAGGACGCCGTCGCCGGTGCCGTCGCCTCGCCGCGCGCGGCCCTGCTGGACTTCCCCGGGCACCGCAACGTCGGCGACTCGCTCATCTGGGCGGGCGAGCGGCGCCTGCTCGAGCGCGCCGGCACGCGCGTGACGTACACGTGCGAGCACCACTCCCTGCGCGAGGGCGCGCTGCGCCGCCGCAGCGGCACCGCGCCGGTGGTGCTGCACGGCGGCGGCAACTTCGGCGACGTGTGGCCGCAGTACCAGCGCTTCCGCGAGGACGTCGCGCAGCGCTTCCCCGACCGCCGGCTGGTGCAGCTGCCGCAGTCGCTCTGGTACGACGACCCCGAGCGCGCCGTGGCCGCCCCCGGCGCCCTGGCGCGCCACCGGGACCTGCACCTGATGGTCCGCGACCGCCGCAGCCGGGAGCTGGCCGGGCGCATGTTCCCCGACGCCTCGGTGACCCTCGTGCCGGACGCCGCGTTCGGGCTGGGGCCGCTGCGGCGCACCGCGCCGGCGGACGTGGACGTGCTGTGCCTGATGCGCGCCGACCGCGAGGGCGTCGGGCACGCCGAGGTGTTCCGCAGGGCCGGCCTGCCCGTGACCGACTGGGGCACCCACGAGTTCTCCATGCCCGCCTGGCGCGCCAAGCGCCGCGTCGTGGGCGCGGTGCGCCGCCTGGAGGGCCCGGCCACGGTGGCGCTGACCCAGCCGGTGCTGCAGGCCGCGTACTCCTCGATGGCCCGGCAGAACCTCGCCGCGGGGGTGCGCACGTTCAGCCGCGGCCGCGTCGTGGTCACCGACCGCCTGCACGGGCACGTGCTGTGCCTGCTGCTGGGGATCCCGCACGTGGTGCTGGACAACTCCTACGGCAAGATCCGCGACTTCCGCGAGGCGTGGACGTCGGGCAGCGAGCTGACGCGCACCGCTGCGACGGCCGACGAGGCCGTGGACCTGGCGCGCGAGCTGCTCGGCTCGCCGCTGGCGACCGCGCCGTGAGCAGCCCGGGGACGCTGCCCGGCCCGTCGGCTCCCTCGGGCGCGGCGGCGGTGCCGGTGCAGGTGGCCGTGGCCTCCGCGCACACCGCCGGCTGGCCCGAGCGGCACGCCGCCGGCCTGGTGCCCGACCGCTTCCCCTACGGCCTGGACCGCCTGGCTGCGCACGGGTTCGCCCCGGAGCTGCTGGGCGTGGGGGCCGCGACCCCGCTGGAGCGCGTCTCGGGCGGGCTCCTGGACGGCCTGCGCTTCGGCGGGCGCTCCTGGCGGGGGCGCGGGCCGCTGCTGACGTGGGAGGAGCGCATCGGGGTGCCCGCGCTGGCCTCCGCCGGCCGGCGGCGCCCGGTGGTCAGCGGCGTGGTGTGGTGCACCGACCCGGGCCCGCGCGCCGCGCGCTCGCTGGCCCGCCGGTACCTGCCGCGCGCGGCGGGGCTGTTCGTGCTCTCGCGCGCGCAGCTGCCGGTGCTGGCCTCCTGGGGCCTGGGCGGCCCGCACGTGCGGTACGTGCCGCAGGGCGTGGACACGGGCTTCTGGGCGGCGCGCACCGCGGAACCGGTGCCGGGCGCGGTGGTCTCCGTCGGCAACGACCGGCACCGCGACTACGCCACCCTGGCCGCGGCCTGGCGCTCGGTGCGCGCGGCCCACCCGGGCGCCACCCTCACCCTGGCCACCCGCCGCCCGGTCGAGGCCGGGGAGGGCTCGCGCACCGTCCAGCTCGACCACGTCGCGCTGCGCGAGCAGCTGTACGGCACCGCCGCGGTCGCGGTGGTGCCGCTGGTGCCGAACGTGCACTGCTCCGGGCTGACCGCGACCCTGGAGGCGATGGCGGTGGGCCTGCCCGTGGTGACCACCCGCACCGCCGGCATGGACGACTACGTCGCCCACGGCCGCACCGGGCTGCTCGTGCCGCCGGGGGACCCGGCGGCGCTGGCGGCGGCGGTGCGCGAGCTGCTGGCCGACCCGCAGCGCGCCGCGGAGATGGGCCGGCGCGGGGCGGCCCTGGTGCGCGAGCGCTTCTCCACCGCCCGCATGGCCGCGGACCTGGCGCAGCTGCTGCGGGAGGTGGCGTGAGCGCGGCCGGGCGCGGGGGCGCGCCCCGCCGCCCGCTGGTGGCGCTGCTGTCGAGCACGGCCTTCGAGGGGCACCGGCTGTACGAGCAGCGCCTGGCCGCCGAGCTGGCCCGCGACCACGACGTGCTGTTCGTGCAGCCGCCGACGGCGGTGTGGACCAAGCGGGACGGGCTGCGCGCCGGGCGCGGCCCGGTGCGCGCCCCGGAGGGCGTGCGCGTGGTGACGCCGTGGGTCCTGCCGGCCAGCCGCCGCCGCGGCCTGCACCACCTCAACGCGCCCGCGGTGGCGCTGACGCTGCTGGCGGCGTGCGTGCGCGACGGGCGCCGCCCGCGCGCGGTGGTCTGCGCGCAGAACGTCACCGGCCCGCTGGCGCGCGCGGCCCGCGCGCTGGGCGCGCGCACC
Source organism: Kineococcus indalonis (assembly GCF_009906395.1). Lineage (GTDB taxonomy): Bacteria > Actinomycetota > Actinomycetes > Actinomycetales > Kineococcaceae > Kineococcus > Kineococcus indalonis. The sequence goes on along the minus strand of NZ_JAAALM010000202.1, from coordinate 627 downwards.
GCCTTCCTCGTCAAGGACGACTACGTCGCCGGCGCCGAGCTGGTGGGGGTGCCCGCCGCGCGGCTGCGCGCCGGGCGCGGCGCCCCCGGAGGGCCCGGCGGAGGCCGGGCGGCCCTTCGCGGTGTTCCTCGGCATGGTCTCCGACCGCATCGACCTGGGCTGGCTGGAGGAGCTGGTGCGCACCGGCACCGACCTCGTCGTCGTCGGCCCGCGCCAGCCGACGTTCACGCAGGACGCGGTGTGGGAGCGGCTGCTGGCCGATGCGCGGGTGCGGTGGCTGGGCCCGCGCGACGCGGGCGGGGTCGCCGAGGTGCTGGCCCGCGCCCGCGTCGGCGTCATGCCGTACACGCTCTCGGAGTTCAACCGGTCCAGCTTCCCGCTGAAGGTGCTGGAGTACCTGGCCGCGGGCCTGCCGGTGGTCTCCAGCCGGCTGGACGCCGTGGAGTGGCTGGACGCGCCCGGCGTGCGGATCTCCGACGACGCGGCGGGCTTCGCCGGCGCGGTCGCCGAGCTGGTGGCCGCCGAGCCCTCGGCGAGCGGGGCCGCCGAGCGGCGCGCCTTCGCCGCCGGGCACACCTGGCGCGAGCGGGGCCGGCGCTGGCGGGAGCTGCTGGGGCTGAGCGCCCC
>NZ_JAAALM010000201.1 GCF_009906395.1 Kineococcus indalonis | reverse complement strand
GGGCACGGCGAGCGCCGCGGCGGCGACGACGGCGGCGACGGCGGTGGTGGCCGAGGGGGTGCGGCGCAACGTGTTCTCCTCTGGTAGCCGGGCCGCCTCAGCGGGTGAGGCCCCTGTGCTTTGCGTCCCCGCCTCGCGACGGGTTTGCCCTTCGTCCGGGTGGGCACCCGGCAGGTGCCTGTCGTCCAGCGTGCGCCCCGGGGCGAGCCGGGACGGCGGGGTTCACCCGGACGGCGGGCGCCGCCGGAGGGGTTCCCACCCGCCCGGGCTCGCCGGTCACCGAGCGTGCCCGGGTGCCGGAGCGCCCTGCAGGTCCCGGGCGTAGCAGACCGACAGCGGTTCGCCGGCGTAGGGGCCGAAACCCCCGGTGCGCCGGTAGCCCTCGCGCTCGTAGAACCTCATCGCCTCGAGCTGGGCGGTCCCGGTCTCCAGCAGCAGCCGCCGCACGCCGAGCCCGGCGGCGGCGCGCTCCAGGGCGCGCAGCACGGCGGTGGCCACGCCGCTGCCGCGCCGCGCGGGCAGGACGTACGTGCGCTTGACCTCGGCCTCGCCCGGTGCGAGGGGCCGCAGGCCGCCGCAGGCGATCGCGGTGCCGTCGGGGTCGCGGTCGACGAGGAACACGGCGACGTCGGCGGCGGTGGGCGCGGTGCCGGGTTCGTGGTCGTCGGAGCCGTAGCGGGCGTCGAGCTCGGCGCGCTGCGCGGCGCGCAGGGCGGCGCCGTCGGGTGCGTCCCAGTCCTCCGCGGCGATCGTCCAGCGCCCCGACGCCCCTCCTCGTGCCAGGAACCCCTGCGACGACCCGTCGCCCGTAACGGACGTTACGGTAACAGGCGTTCCGGTACCGTGGCCGCGTGCCCAGGCGACGCGACGTGGACTCCCAGCGCGAGCAGCTCTCGCGGGCGGTCTGGTCCGTGCTCGCCGAGCAGGGCCTGCCGGGGCTGACGGTGCGCGCGGTCGCCGAGCGCGCCGGCTGCACCACGGGCCTGGTGATGCACGCCTTCGCCGGCCGGCACGAGCTGCTCGTGCACGCGCGCCGGCTGCTGCACGAGCGCGCCGCGGAGTCCGCCGACGCCGCGGAGGCCGGTGCCGCCGGACCCGCCGAGCGGCTGCGGGCCGTGCTGCGCCAGGCGGCGTGCCTGACCCCGGCCGGGCGCGAGCGGGCCCGGGTGCGGGTGGCGTTCCTGGCCGCCGCGGCCGGCGACGAGGAGCTCGCCGCGGTGCACCGGCAGAACAACCGCGTGTTCGTGCGCCGGGTGGAGCGCCTGCTGGCCGAGGCGGCGCCGGACCTGCCGCGCGCGCAGCGCGAGGTGCGCGCGCGCTCCCTGGTGGCCCTGGTGGAGGGCCTGAACTGCCTGGCCGCCGCCGACCCGGCCACCTACCCCGCCCGCGCCCAGACCGCCGCCCTCGACGACGCGGTGCGCGCCGCCACCTCCTGACCGCCGAGGTGCGCGGGGTCCCGAGGTGCGCAGAGCCTCCGCGAGGAGCAGGCTCGGGGCGTCAGCGACGTCCCCAGCAGAGGAGGAGCAGCACCGTGCAGATACCCAAGGAGATGATCCTCCAGCTCATCCGGGAGAAGTTCAACGACGACGGCAAGGCGCAGCAGGCGGACTCCGAGCTGCCCGGCCAGGTCGACACCGACCAGCACTCGGACCTGCTCGGCAAGTTCGGCGTCGAGCCGTCCGAGCTCATCGCGAAGTTCACCGGCGGCGGTGGCGGTGAGGGCGGCGGCGGGCTCGGCGGCCTGGCCGGCAAGATCGGCCTGTAGCAGCCCGGCGCCCCCCGACGCCCCCGGACGCACCGTCCGGGGGCGTCGCTGCGCCCGCCCCGGGCGTCAGCCCAGCACGGCGGTGGTGGCCAGCACGTCCCCGCGCGCCAGGACGCCGCCGTCGGTGACCCGCAGCGAGCGCACCTCCACCTCGGCGGGCACCTCGTCCAGCGCGACCGTCCAGCCGTCCAGCAGCTCCACCCCGGTGCCGCGCAGGAGCTGCCGCGCCCGCGCCAGGGGCACCTCCTGACCGGCGGCCTGCGCCGAGAGCGGCACCAGCCGCACCGAGCGCCCCTCCAGCCGCGGCTGCACGGTCAGCGCCAGCTCCACCCCCAGGCCGAACACCCGCACCGACGTGGAGGCGCGCACGTCCTCGCCGGCGCGGGTCAGCCGCACGTCCAGCCCGCCGGTGTCGACCTGCTGGACCAGCTCGGCGAAGCCCACGGAGGCGGTGAACGTGCCGGCGTCCACGGCGGCGGTGCCGGAGCCGGTGGCCAGGGCGCGCAGCGGCACCCGCACGGCGGGCAGCAGCACCCGCACGTCGTCCAGGACGACGTCCCCGGAGGGCACGCGCGCGGCGGTGACGCTCACGTCGTCGTAGCGCCCGCGCAGCGCCTGCAGCAGGAAGGAGCCGCCCGCGGCGCTGACCTCGGGGCGCTGCGGCAGCGCCAGCCGGGTCTGCAGCTCGCGCTCGACGCGCCCGGTGGCGACGGCGCGCGCGGCCAGGTCGGCGCCGACGAGGACGACCGCGAGCGCGGCGAGCGTGACGACGACGCGGACGAGGGTGCTGCGGGAGCGCGCCACGGCCCCCACTGTGCCGCAGGCGCCGGCGCGCGCGGTTGCCTACCCTGCGACGGGTGGGCCGCTACCGGGATCCGCGCGAGCGCACCCTCGTGGTGTGCGCGGCGTTCGACGAGGCGCTGGACGCGGCGCTGGCCTCCGTGCGCGCGGGCCTGCGCGCGGGCGGGGTGCGCGCCCCCGCCGCGCCGCGGCACCGCGCGCACCTGACGCTGGCCGGGGCGCCGTGCCCGCCGGCGGGCACCGCGGCGTTCACGGCCGCCGTCGCCACCGCCGCCGAGGGGCTGCCGGCGGTGGGGGTGGTGCTGGACGAGGCGGGCGCGTTCGGGCGCGGCGCGGTGCTGTGGGCGGGGCCGCGGCGCGTGGAGGCGCTGCGCGCCTGGCACGCGGACGTGGCCGCCGCCCTGGCCGGCGCGGGCCTGGTCAACGCGTTCGCGACGTCGGAGCCGGGGCGGTGGGTGCCGCACTGCACGCTGGCGCGGCGGGTGCGGCCCGCGCAGGCGGTGCCGGCCCTGCAGGCGCTGCTGCCGGTGGCCGGGCGCGCGGTGGCGCTGGCGGTGGTGGAGGTCGGCGGCGCCGGCGACCTGGCGCTGGCCCCGCTGACCGGCTGACCCGCTGACCGGCTGACCGGCTGACCGGCTGACCGGCCTGGTGAGCGCCTACCGCGGGCGCACCGGCGGGGGCCATGCTGGGGCGGTGCGCGCGGCCCGGCTGCTGACGATGGCGATGCTGCTGCAGACGCGCCCGCTGGTCAGCGCCCGGGAGCTGGCGCAGCGCCTGGAGGTCTCCGAGCGCACGGTGCAGCGCGACGTCGCCGAGCTGGTGGCCGCGGGGATCCCGGTGGTGGCGGTGCGCGGGCCCGCCGGCGGGTACCGCATCGCCGACGGGTACCGGCACCGCACGAGCGGGCTGTCGGCCGCGGAGGCGGAGGCGGTGACGTTCCTGGGCCTGACCGGGGTGGCCTCGGACCTGGGCTTCGCCGACGTCGTGGGCGGGGCGCAGCTGAAGCTGCTGGCGGGCACGACCCCGGAGGGCCGCGAGCGCGCCCGGCGGGTGGCCTCGCGCTTCCACCTGGACACCGACCGCTGGTTCGGCACGGCCGAGCCGGCGCCGGCGCTGGTGGCGCTGGCGCGGGCGGTGTGGGACGACCGGCGGGTGCGGGTGCGCCACCACCGCCGCACCGGGGAGCGCACCGAGCGGGTGCTGGACCCCCTGGGCCTGGTCCTCAAGGGCGAGTGGTACCTGCTGGCCGCGCGCGAGGGGGAGCTGCGCACGTACCGGGTCTCGCGCCTGGAGGCGGTGCAGGTGCTGGCGGAGGCGGCGCGGCGCCCGGCGAGTTTCGACCTGCAGCAGGCGTGGGGCGCGCACCTGGCGTGCGTGCAGGCCGGGCGCGAGGAGCTGGTGGTGCGGGTGCGCGCGCACCCGCGGGCGCTGCCGGGCCTGCGGCGGGTGGCCTCGGCCGCGGCGCAGCCGCACCTGCCGGTGGTGGCCGACGGGCTGCCCGTCGACGCGGCGGGGCGGGTGGAGCTGGCGGTGGCGTTCGACGCGCGCTCGTGGGCGGTCTCCACGCTGCTGGGCCTGGCCCCCGACGTGGAGGTGCTGGCGCCGGCGGACGTGCGCGCCGAGGTCGCCCGGCGGGCCCGGGCGGCGGCGGCCCAGCACGCCGGGCCGCCGCCGGGACCGCTAGGGGACGGGGCGGTGCTCGACCTCCCCGTCGACGGGCGCGGTGAGGTCGATGGGGGCGTCGTGCGCGTCGCTGGCGGCGGCGTCGACGACCTGCCCCTCGCGGGCGGCGGCGGTGGCGCCGTCGTCGCCGGTGAGGAACCGGTACGCCAGGCCGGCGATCGCGCCGCCGACCAGGGGCGCGAGCCAGAACAGCCAGAGCTGCTCCAGCGCCGGGCCCCCGGCGAACAGGGCCGGGCCGGTGGAGCGCGCGGGGTTCACCGAGGTGTTCGTCACGGGGATGCTCACCAGGTGGATCAGGGTCAGGGCCAGCCCGATGGCCAGCGGCCCGAAGCCCTGCGGGGCGCGCCGGTCGGTGGCGCCGAGGATGACGAGCAGGAAGAAACCCGTCAGGACGACCTCGGCGACCAGCGCCGCCGTCAGCGAGTACCCGCCGGGTGAGCCCTCGCCGTAGCCGTTGGCGGCGAAGCCGTCCGCCACGTCGAACCCCGGCGCGCCCGAGGCGATCGCGAGCAGCACGGCCGCGGCGGCCACGGCGGCGACGACCTGGGTGAGCACGTACGGCACGACGTCGCCGGCCGGGGTGCGCCGGGCCAGGAACAGCCCGAGGGTGACGGCGGGGTTGAAGTGCCCGCCGGACAGGTGCCCGAAGGCGTAGGCCACCGTCAGGACCGACAGGCCGAAGGCGAGGCTGACGCCGAGCAACCCGATGCCCACGTCGGGGAAGGCTGCGGCCAGGACGGCGCTGCCGCAGCCGGTGAACACGAGCCAGAAGGTGCCGAGGAACTCCGCGGTCAACCGCCGCGACAGGGTGCTGTGCACGAGAACGTCCTCCACTGCTCGAACGACGACCGTCCGCACAGCGTGGCGCTACCGAGCGTCATGCGGAAGCCCTGCGCTGTGAACTCGCGGTGACGGTCCGGACGGCGGGACCGGCCGGGCCGGCGGGGCCGGCCGAGGTCGCGCGGGAAGGCGACACGTCCTGTCGCCTTCCCCGCCTAGCGTGGTCGGCGCCCCACCGGGACACCGGGACCGGTTCATCGACGAGGAGGACACCGTGACGGACACCACGAGCACCCCGACCCCCGCAGGCGCGAGCGGCACGAGCACCGGCACCGGCACCGGCACCGGCACCGACGAGCGCGACCTGTTCGTCCTGGCCGACGAGGCGCTGCTGGCCGTGGTGCGGCAGGTGCGCGAGGAGCAGTGGGAGCTGGACACCCGCGCCGAGGTGAGCACCAGCGACGAGGAGCGCGCGTACTCGCTGCGCGAGATCATGAACCACCACGCCTACGAGGACGCGTGGGTGCCGGCGATGCTCGCCGGCCGCACGATGGCCGAGGTCGGCGAGGACGCCCACCGCGGCGACCTGCTGGGCGCCGACCCGGTCGCCGCCTTCGAGCGGCACGTGCGGGGGGCGATCGCCGCCGTGCGGGCCCTGGAGGACCCGGAGCGCACCGTGCACTGCTCCTTCGGCGACTTCACCGCCCGCGACTACCTGTGGCAGACGATCTCCTTCCGCGCCCTGCGCGCGGTGGAGATCGCCCGCCTGGTCGGCGCGGACGACCAGCTCGTGCCGGAGCTGGTGGAGCCGCTGCTGGCGTACTTCCGCGCCAACGCCGAGCAGTGGCGCGCCTGGGGCGTGCTCGGCCCGGAGCTGCCGGCGCCGCAGGACGCCACCGCCCAGGAGCGGCTGCTGGCGCTCACGGGGCGCCGGCCCCGCTGAGGGGCGCCGGGAAGCTGCGGCGGCCCGGCGTGGTTGGGTCAGGCATGAGCACTCAGGCCCTGACCCTGGACACGCACGACGAGACCGTCAAGGACGGCATCGTGCTCATCGACTTCTGGGCGGAGTGGTGCGGGCCGTGCCGCCAGTTCGGCCCGGTGTTCGAGAAGGCCTCGGAGAAGCACACGGACATCACCTTCACCAAGGTGGACACCGAGGACCAGCAGCAGCTGGCCGCCCGCTACGGCATCACCTCGATCCCCACGCTGATCGCCTACCGCGACGGCATCCCCGTGTTCGGCCAGCCCGGCGCCCTGCCGGAGCCGGCGCTGGAGCAGCTCATCGAGCAGGTCCGCGCCCTGGACATGGACACCGTCAAGCAGCAGTACGCGCAGGCCGTGGCCGAGCACCAGGCCCAGCAGCACGCCCAGCAGCAGGCCCAGCAGTCCGAGGCGGCCCGGGCGGCGCAGACGCAGCGCACCGGCACCGGCGTGCGCGCCGGCACCGACCCCGCCGCGTTCTGAGCACCCCCGCGCCCTGAGCGCCCCCGCACCGGCCGCGCGCCGGTGAGCGACGGCCCCGTCCCCCTCGAAGGGGGGCGGGGCCGTCGCCGCGTGCGGGGCCGGTGCGCGCGCCGGGCGGTCGGGG
>NZ_JAAALM010000200.1 GCF_009906395.1 Kineococcus indalonis | reverse complement strand
CCTCGCCGCGGGTCCCGGCGGGTCCCGGCGGGCGGGGGCGCACCGCTACCCTCGCCCGTCGTGAGCGCCCCTCCCCCGTCCCCCGCGGCCGGCGCGGCGCCCGGCGCCGGCGAGGTCGTCGTCGTCTCCACCGGCGGCACGATCGCCAGCACGCGCGACGAGCGCGGGGTGAGCACCCCCTCCCTGTCCGGCGCGGACGTGCTGGGCGGCGCCGCCGCGGCCGCGGGGGTGCGGGTGCGCACCGTGGAGGCCCTGCGCGCGGACTCCTCGACGCTGACGCTGGCGCAGGTGGGGGCGGTGCGCGAGGCGTGCGCCGCGGCGCTGGCGGACCCCGCCGTGCGCGGGGTGGTGGTGCTGCACGGCACGGACTCGATGGAGGAGACGGCGTTCCTGCTGGACCTGCACCACGGCGACGAGCGGCCCGTGGTGCTCACCGGCTCCCAGCGCACCGCCGACGACCCCGCCAGCGACGCCCCGGGCAACGTGCTCGCCGCGCTGCGCGCCGCCGCGGGCGCGCGGTCGCGCGGGCGCGGGGTGCTGGTGGCCTTCGGCGGTCGGGTGCTGCCCGCGGCGGGCACCGTCAAGCGGCACACCGCGGCGCTGGACGCGTTCGCCGCCCCGGAGCCGGCGCTGCCGCGCGGGCCGGTGCTGCCGTGGCCGGCGGGGGCGCCGTGGCCGCGGGTGGACGTGGTCGCCGTGCACCCCGGCGCCGACGGGGCGCTCGTGGACGCCGCGGTGGCGCTGGGGGCGCGCGGGGTGGTGCTGCAGGCGCTGGGCGCGGGCAACGCCGCGCCGGACGTCGTGGGGGCGGTGCGCCGCGCCACCGGCGCCGGCGTCGCGGTCGTGGTGACGACGCGGGTGCCCGAGGGGCCGGTGTCGGCCTCCTACGGCGGCGGCGGGGGCGGGCACGACCTGGCGGCGGCCGGTGCGGCGCCGGCCGGGCGGCTGCGCGCGGGGCAGGCGCGGGTGCTGCTGGCGGTGCTGCTGCGCGCCGGGGCGGACGCCGGGCGGGTGGCGGCGGAGTTCCGCGCCCGCGGCTGACCGTCCCGCGGGGCTGACCGGCCGCGGGGCGGGTGCCCGGGCCGCGGGCGCGGCTGGCACGATCGCGCGCGGGGGCCCGACCGGGCCCCGCCGCGCAGGACACCGCACGAACGGGGACGCCGTGATCGAGCACACCGTCTGCTTCACCCTGGTCCACCCGGAGGGCTCGGAGGCCGAGCGGGCCTTCCTGGAGGGGGCGCGGGAGGTGCTCACCGGCGTGCCGGGCGTGCAGGGCTTCACGGTCAGCCGGCAGGTCAGCGCGAAGAGCGGCTACCGCTTCCGCTTCTCCATGCGCTTCGCCGACGAGGACGCCTACCGCGCCTACGACGCGCACCCGGACCACGCGGCGTTCGTGGCGCAGCGCTGGGCCACCGAGGTGCGCGAGTTCCAGGAGCTGGACTTCACGCCCTGGCCCTGAGGGCCCGGGCGCGCCCCGGCCCGCCGCAGCACGAGGGCCCCGCACCGGCGCCGGTGCGGGGCCCTCGTGCTGCGGGCGGTGGGCCTCAGCGGGCGGCGGAGCCCTCGACGTAGTCGGAGTCGTCGGACTTCACCCACGCCATGAGCTTGCGCAGCTCGCGGCCCGTCTTCTCGATCGGGTGCTGCTCGGCCTGGGCGCGCAGGCGCTTGAACTCCGGTGCGCCGGCGTCCTGGTCCTCGATGAAGCGCTGGGCGAAGGTGCCGTCCTGGATGTCCGCCAGGACCTCCTTCATGCGCTCCTTCACCGAGGCGTCGATGACGCGCGGGCCGGAGACGTAGTCGCCCCACTCGGCGGTGTCCGACACGCTCCAGCGCTGCTTGGCGATGCCGCCCTCGTACATGAGGTCGACGATGAGCTTCAGCTCGTGCAGGCACTCGAAGTAGGCGACCTCGGGCTGGTAGCCGGCCTCGGTGAGGACCTCGAAACCGGTCTGCACCAGCGCGGAGGCGCCGCCGCACAGGACGGCCTGCTCGCCGAACAGGTCGGTCTCGGTCTCCTCGGTGAAGGTGGTCTTGATGCCGCCGGCGCGCAGGCCGCCGATCGCCTTGGCGTAGGCCAGGGCGAGGTCCCAGGCGCCGCCGGTGGCGTCCTGCTCCACGGCGACGATGACGGGCACGCCGCGCCCGTCGACGTACTCGCGGCGCACGAGGTGGCCGGGGCCCTTGGGGGCGACCATGACGACGTCGACGTCCGCGGGGGGCTTGATGTAGCCGAAGCGGATGTTGAAGCCGTGGCTGAAGAACAGCGCCTTGCCGGCGGTGAGGTGCGGCTCGATGGCCTCGGCGTACAGGCCGCGCTGGAGGTGGTCCGGCACCAGGACCATGATCACGTCGGCGGCCTCCGCGGCCTGGGCGGGGGTGAGGACCTGCAGGCCCTGCTCCTCGGCCTTGGGGCGGCTCTTGGAGCCCTCCTTCAGGCCGACGACGACGTCCACGCCGGAGTCGCGCAGGGACAGCGCGTGCGCGTGGCCCTGGCTGCCGAAGCCCAGCACCGCCACCTTCTTGCCGGTGATCTTGGACAGGTCGGCGTCGTCGTCGTAGAACATCTCGGCCACGGGGGCTTCTCCTCGGTCGTTTCGTCGATCGGTGTGCGGGTGGTGGCGCTCGCGCGCCGCTTCAGGCCGAGCGCAGGGCGCGGTCGGAGATGGCCCGGCCGCCGCGCGCCAGCGCGACGGAACCGGACTGGACGAGCTCGCGGATGCCGAAGGGTTCCAGGACCCGCAGCAGCGCGGCCAGCTTGTCGGGGCCGCCGGTGGCCTCGACGGTGACCGCGTCCGGGGAGACGTCCACGACGTGGGCGCGGAAGAGCGCCACGGTGTCGACGACCTCGCCGCGCACGGAGGCGTCGGCGCGGACCTTCACGAGCAGCAGCTCGCGCTGGACCGAGGCGTCGTCCTCCAGCTCGACGATCTTCAACACGTTGACCAGCTTGTTGAGCTGCTTGGTCACCTGCTCCAGGGGCTGCGACTCCACGTCGACGACGATGGTCATCCGGGAGATCTCGCTGCGCTCGGTCGGTCCGACCGTCAGGGAGTGGATGTTGAAGTTCCTGCGCGCGAACAGCGAGGTGATGCGCATCAGGACACCCGGTCGGTTCTCGACCAGGACGGAGAGGGTGTGGCGGCTCATCAGGAGATCACCTTCTGGGCGGCGGGGTCGTCGCTGGACACGCCGTCGCTGTCGGCCTCGCGGTCCCACTGCGGGGACAGCCCGCGGGCGTACTGGATGGCGTCGTTGCTCACGCCGGCCTCGACCATGGGCCACACCATGGCGTCGCGGTGCACGCGGAAGTCGATGACGACGGGCACGTCGTCGATCGCCATCGCCTTCTCGATGGTGGCGTCGACGTCCTCGGGGCGCTCGCAGCGCAGCCCGACGCAGCCGTAGGCCTCGGCGAGCTTGACGAAGTCCGGGATCGGCACGGAGTGCGCGGCGTGGTGGTCGCCGGAGTGCAGGTCGGTGTTGGAGTAGCGCTCGGAGTAGAAGAGCGTCTGCCACTGCCGGACCATGCCCAGGCTGGAGTTGTTGATGATGGCGACCTTCACGGGGATGCCGTTGAGGGTGCAGGTGGCCAGCTCCTGGTTGGTCATCTGGAAGCAGCCGTCGCCGTCGATGGCCCACACCACGGCGTCGGGGCGGCCGACCTTGGCGCCCATGGCCGCCGGCACCGCGTAGCCCATGGTGCCCAGGCCGCCGGAGTTCAGCCAGGTGCGCGGGTTCTCGTACTTCACGAACTGCGCGGACCACATCTGGTGCTGGCCGACGCCGGAGACGTAGACGGCCTCGGGCCCGGCGATGGCGCCGATGCGCGCGATGACGTGCTGGGGGGCCAGGGTGCCGTCATCGGGCTCGGCGTAGCCCAGCGGGTACGTCCGGCGCCAGGCGTCGGTCTGCTCGACCCAGGCGCCGATGTCGGTGCGCCCGTTCGCCTCGAACTCGGCGGCGACGGCGGTGGCCAGCTCGGCGAGCACGAGCTTGGCGTCGCCGACGATCGGCACGTCCACGGCGCGGTTCTTGCCGATCTCGGCCGGGTCGATGTCGGCGTGGATGACCTTCGCGCCCTGCGCGAAGCTGGACAGCTCGCCGGTGACGCGGTCGTCGAAGCGCGCGCCGAGGGTGACGAGCAGGTCGGCCTTCTGCAGGGCGGCCACGGCGGCCACGGTGCCGTGCATGCCGGGCATGCCCAGGTTCGAGGGGTGCGAGTCGGGCAGCGCGCCGCGGGCCATGAGCGTGGTGACGGCCGGGATGCCGGTCAGGTCGGCCAGGGCGCGCAGCTCCGGCGCGGCGTCGGCCTTGACCACGCCGCCGCCGACGTAGAGCACGGGGCGCTCGGCGGCGGCGATCAGGCGCGCGGCCTCCTTGACCTGCTTGCCGTGCGGGCGCACCACGGGGCGGTAGCCGGGCAGGTCCACGGAGGTGGGCCACTCGAAGGAGGTGCGCGCCTGCAGCGCGGACTTGGCGACGTCGACGAGCACGGGGCCGGGGCGGCCGGTGGCGGCCAGGTGGAACGCCTCGGCGATGGTGCGCGGGATGTCGGCGGGGTCGGTCACCAGGTAGTTGTGCTTGGTGATCGGGGTGGTGATCCCCGCGATGTCCGCCTCCTGGAAGGCGTCGGTGCCGATCGCGGCGGCGCCGACCTGGCCGGTGATCGCGACCATCGGCACGGAGTCCATGTTGGCGTCGGCGATGGGCGTGACGAGGTTGGTGGCGCCGGGGCCGGAGGTGGCCATGCAGACCCCGACCCTGCCGGTGGCCACGGCGTAGCCCTCGGCGGCGTGGCCGGCGCCCTGCTCGTGGCGCACGAGGATGTGCCGCACGTGCGGGGAGTCCATCAGCGGGTCGTAGGCGGGCAGGATGGCGCCGCCGGGGATGCCGAAGACGACCTCGACCCCTACCGCCTCCAGGGAGCGGACCAGGCTCTGCGCGCCGGTGAGCGACGCGACGGGGAGCGTGGGGTCCAGCGGCAGGCCGCTCGGGCCGTGCTCGCGGGCCGGCGGGGTGCTGATCGGCGGGGTGCTGATCGGCTCGTGGGCCATCTCGGAGTCCTCCTCGGCGGTGCGGTTCGGGTCCTGCAGTCGTCGGACGCGACCGGCCGCTCGGTGCGCCGGACGCGAAAAGACCCCTGCGCCGCGGGGGCGAGGGGTCGCGCGCTCGACGGGTCGACCGTGGTCGACCTCAGCGTGCGCGCTGTCCGGTGGCTACGAGGAACCGCATGCCCGCAACGGTAGTCGCCCCCGCGGGCGCTGTCAGCCGCCGGGGCTTTCCGTCTCACATGGTGGACAGCGGGTCCACCTGCTGGACAGGGCGCCCCGGCGGCCGGCGGCTCAGCGGGCGGTCACAGGCACACCGCGCCCACGGAGGCCGACTGCACCTGCTTGGCGTACTTCGCCAGCACGCCGCGGGTGAACACCGGCGGCAGCGGCGCCCAGCCCTCCCGGCGCGCGGCCAGCTCCTCGTCGTCCACGAGCACCTCGAGGGTCTTGCCCGCCACGTCCAGGCGGATGCGGTCGCCGTCGCGCACGAACGCGATGGGCCCGGCGTCGACGGCCTCGGGGGCGACGTGCCCCACGCACAGGCCCGTGGTGCCGCCGGAGAAGCGGCCGTCGGTCAGCAGCAGCACGTCCTTGCCCAGCCCGGCGCCCTTGATCGCACCGGTGATCGCGAGCATCTCGCGCATCCCCGGGCCGCCCTTGGGGCCCTCGTAGCGGATGACCACCACGTCGCCGGCGCCGATGGTGCCGTCCTCCAGCGCGTCCAGCGCGGCCTGCTCGCGCTCGAAGACGCGCGCGGTGCCCTCGAAGACCTCGGAGTCGAACCCGGCGCTCTTGACGACCGCGCCGCCCGGGGCGAGGTTGCCCGAGAGCACCGTGATGCCGCCGGTGCGGTGGATCGGGTCGTCCAGCGCGCGCAGCACGACGCCGTCGACGTCCGGCGGGGCGATGTCGGCGAGGTTCTCGGCCATCGTGCGGCCCGTGACGGTGAGCGTGTCGCCGTGCAGCAGCCCGGCGTCCAGCAGCGCGCGCATGACGACCGGGATGCCGCCGATGCGGTCCACGTCCACCATCACGTGCTTGCCGAAGGGCTTCAGGTCGCCCAGGTGCGGGACCTTCCCCGCGATGCGGTCGAAGTCGGCCAGCGTCAGGTCCACCTCGGCCTCGTAGGCGATGGCCAGCAGGTGCAGCACGGCGTTGGTGGAGCCGCCCAGCGCCATGACGACCGCGATGGCGTTCTCGAACGCCTCCTTGGTCATGATCTGGCGCGCGGTGATGCCCTTGGCCAGCAGGTTGACCACCGCCTCGCCCGAGCGGCGCGCGAAGCCGTCGCGGCGCCGGTCGGTGGCCGGCGGCGCCGCGCTGCCCGGCAGCGACATGCCCAGCGCCTCGGCCGCGGAGGCCATGGTGTTGGCGGTGTACATGCCGCCGCAGGCGCCCTCGCCGGGGCAGATGGCCCGCTCGATGGCGTCCACGTCCTGGCGCGACATCAGCCCGCGCGCGCACGCGCCGACGGCCTCGAAGGCGTCGATGAGGGTGACCTCGTGCTCGCTGCCGTCGGACAGCTTCGCCCGGCCCGGCAGGATCGTGCCCGCGTAGAGGAACACGCTGGCCAGGTCCAGGCGGGCGGCG
>NZ_JAAALM010000001.1 GCF_009906395.1 Kineococcus indalonis | reverse complement strand
CGGGGGGTGGGCGGCATGGGTTCTCCGTGGTGGCGTCCGTGGTCGACATCGGTGGTGCGGGTGGTGCTCGGCCGGCACGACGACGATAGGTGAGCGGCCGGGGGCGCACACCTCCACCCCGGCTCGGCCGACGGGCCGGTGCGCGGGTCGTCGGGGGCCGCTCAGCCGGGGTGGCGCAGCACGGCGTCGCGGTCGGGGTCGCGACCCGCTGCGGGGTCGGGGACCGGCCGGGACCGCTGCCCCTCGATCGTGCGGTCCAGGGGGACCGGCTCGGGCAGGGTGCGGTACCGCTGCCGGGGGTCGGGCGCGCCCCGCGCGCCGGGGTCCTCGGCTTCCTGCTGTCCGCTCACGGGGACCGCCTCCCTGCTCGTTGCGGGGCGCGCCGGGGCGCCGGGTGCGTGCCCCTCCATCGTCCTCCCGGCGCGGCCGCGCCGCACCGGCTCCGGCACCGGTCGGGTGGCCGTGGCGGGGGGTGGGTCCGGCGTCCGCCCGCCGCCCGCACCTCACCCCGCTGGAGCGGGCGGACCTGGTCACGGTGGTCCTGGACCGGCTGCGGTTCCGCCACCCCCTGCCGCGCTCGGCGGTGTAAGGGGCGGTGTACGGGGCGGCGTCGGTGGCCGAGCGGGTCGAGGCGCACCGGGCGCCGGCCGCTGCGGTCACCGACAGCGAGCGCGCCGCCTGGCACCGCTCCGCGGCGAGCCTGGTCCGCGCGGACGCGGTGGCCGGCCGCCCCGCCGAGGCGGCAGCGGCCCTGCGGCGCGCCCGGGAGGCGTACGACGGTGCGCACCTGGCGCAACCCGTGGCGAGCACCCGCTGGTCGGCCGGTCTGCTGCCGACCGCTGGGGCGAACGCGTCGTCATGACCACCGGTCTGGGCCTGGCGGGGACGGTGCTGTTGTTGACCAGCCGCGCGCACCACCCGATCACGATGGGCTGCTCCTTCCTCCTCGCCGGCGCGGCCGGCGCGGCGGTGCACGCCTCGAGCGGTCGGTTGATCATGGGCTGGTTCGCCGCCGGGGAACGCGGTCTGGCGATGGGGCTGCGTCAAACCGGGTCTTCGGATCTGCGGGTGGGAAGGTGTGGCTACCACTTCCACGGCGACGGCTGAGATCTCAACTCGCCAGGTCCGGCCGCCCACCTATCCGGTGAGGACCGTGCAGCTCATCCCTCGCGAGGGGAGTGAGTGACCGCGGTCCGGCACCCGGCGAGGAGGCGGGTGACCATCTGTCGGGCCTCATCCCTGCCGTAACCCGGCCCGGGGATGGACAGGTTCCCCACCGCGCGCAGCAACGTGAACGCGGTGACCTGCGGGTCGACCTCCCCGGCGTCCTGGCCGGCTGCAAGCAAGGACGAGCACGCCGGCACCAGCTCCTCGAGGATCAAGGCGTGCAGATTCACCAGGCTCGGGTCTTCTGAAAGCAGGGCCTCGCTGAGTCCGTGCTTGGTGACGAGGAAGTCCACGAACGCCGCCATCCACCGCTCCAGCGCCTCGACTGCGGGGATCGGCTGCTCGAGCAGGGACGCCGCGAGGGCCGTGCACTCCTGGACCTGGTGGCGGTAGACAGCGCCCACGAGGTCCGCGCGGGTGGGGAAGTGACGGTAGACCGTGCCCACACCGACCCCGGCCCGTTCGGCGACGTCGCGCACCGGGGCCTGCACGCCGTGCTCGACGAACGCCTCCGTCGCCGCGCTCAGCAGTGCCTCGCGGCTTCGCTGCATGCCGGCCTGGCGTACTCCGGTCGTGGGGGTCACCACGCCCTCCCTTGCTGGCGGAACAGTGTTCCGCTAACTTTGGCGGAACGATGCTCCGCCAGTGTGGCAGAGCCGGCCCTCCTCCAAGGACATCCCATGCCCGAAGCCCTCGACCGTCAGCTCATCGCGGTCAAGCCCATCACCGTTCCCACCACCGGCCACGGCATCGAACGCAGCCTCGACCTGCAGGTCAAGGTCACCGCACCCGCGCAGGGTCAGGACCTGCCCGTCATCGTCTTCTCCCACGGCAACGCCTGGTCCATGGACGGCTACGAACCCCTCGTCGACCGCTGGGCCGCCGCCGGGTTCGTCGTCGTCCAGCCCACCCACCTGGACTCCCGCCGCAACCGCATCGGCTTCGACGACCCCCGCTTCTCCACCATCTGGCGGGTCCGCATCGCCGATCTGCACGCCGTCCTGGACCACCTCGGCGACGTCCTCGACCAGGTCCCCGGCCTGACCCCCCGCGTCGACGCGGGCCGCGTCGCCGCCGTCGGGCACTCCTGGGGCGGACAGAGCACCGGCGCCCTGCTCGGGGCCCGCGTCCTGGACGCCGACGGCACCCCGGGAGAGGACTTCACCCACCCCGCCGTGAAGGCGGGCGCGCTCATCGCGACCACCGGCACCGGTGACACGCTGACCCCGTTCGCGCTGGAGCACCTGCCGTTCATGCGCCCTGGTTACTCCACCATGACCACCCCCGCCCTCATCGTCACCGGCGGCAAGGATCAGTCGGCGATGTCCACCCGCGGACCAGACTGGTTCACCGACGCCTTCCACCTCAGCCCCACCCCCAAGCGGATGCTCACCATCACCGACGGCGAGCACACCCTCGGCGGCGTCGCCGGCGAAGCCGTTCGCGAGACCAGCGACGAGGACCCCGCCCGCGTCGCCCTCGTCGCCGACGCCGTCGCCGCCTACCTCCTCGACGCCCTCAGCGGTGACACCACCGCCTGGCGGGACTTGCAGGAGCAGGCCGCAGCGAGTTCCGGCGCCTTCAGCATCGACAGCAAGTAGCTTCCACGCAGCCGGGCTCAACCGTTCCCGCGGCGAGCCCGGCCGCGGATCTTCCTGGCCCGGCCACTGACCAACGAACGGCTGCATCCTGCACTCCTCCTGCAGCCCCACCACCCCCGCCCACACCACCGGGCCATGCTCCGTCGCCGATCAACTGCTGGGGCTGCAGAACCTGCACCTGCTCACCGTCGAGCGCCTCAACCCCGGCACCGACGCCGAGCATTCGCGCGGGCTGCTGCGCCTGACCGTTCAGACCGGCCCACCCGAGGTCGTCGCCTGCCGAACCTGCGGAACCCTCGCCGCCGACCACGGCCGGCGCGAACACCGACTGGCCGACGCACCCTGCTTCGCCACACCAGTGCAACTGATCTGGCGCAAGCGACGCTGGCGCTGCCGCGAACAACGTTGCCCCACCGGCGTCTGGTCCGAGGAGCACCCCGCCCTGCCCGCGCGGGCCAAGCTCACCGCCCGTGCTGTTGAGTGGTCCGTGCAGACGCTGCGATGGGACGACTCCACCGTCTGCGCCCTGGCCCGCCAGCTCGGCGTGGACTGGCACACCCTGATGGACGCCATCCGCACCCGAGCCCACCAGGACCTCAACGACGAACCCGCCCGCGCCGCGCGGCTGGCCGGAGTGGACACGCTCGGGGTCGATGAGCACATCTGGAAGCCGTCAGCCCGCCACCGCGACCGGGCGGTCACCTCCATCGTCGACCTGACCCGCGACCAGGACGGCCGGATCCACGCCCGCCTGCTCGACGTTACCTCGGCCGCTCCGGGCCGGTTTACGCCGATTGGATCCGAGCCCAGACCCGCGACTTCGTCGACGGCATCACCCACGCCTCACTCGACCCGTTCCGCGGCTACGCCAACGCCATCCGCACCGAGTTGCCCAACGACACCGTGACCGTCCTGGACGCCTTCCACGTCGTGAAGCTCGCCTCCACCGCCATGGACGAGGTCCGCCGCCGCGTCCAGCAAGCCACCCTGGGCCGACGCGGCCACAAGAAGGACCCGCTCTACCGGATCCGGCGGCTGCTGACCACGGCGAGGGAGAACCTCACCGACCGCGGCCGCGCCCGCCTCGAGGCCGCGCTGCAGGCTGGTGACCCCGGTCTGGAAGTGACCGTGGCCTGGCACGCCTACCAAGACCTGCGGTCGATGTTCCACGCCGTCACCCCGGCCGCCGGCCGGGCCACCGCGGAGCGGGTGCTCGACTCTTTTCACCGTTGCCCCATCCCGGAGATCGCCCGCCTCGGGCGAACGCTGCGGTCCTGGCGGGTGGAAGTGCTGGCCTACTTCGACACCGGTGGCATCAGCAACGGCGGCACCGAAGCCATCAACCTCATCATCGAAAAGACCCGCCGCCTGGCTCATGGCTTCCGCAACTTCACCAACTACCGCATCCGCATCCTACTCGCCGCCGACGGCACGCGGCCCTGGCGACGACGGCGACGCGGGTCAGGGTGAGCTACCCACCCGCAGATCCGAAGAGCCGTCAAACCGCGCAACCGGCTGGCGTGGCGGTCGCCGCGCTGACTCTGCCCGTCCTGGCCTCGACGACAGTGACGCCTGCACTGCTGCTCCTGGCGTCCTTGAGCCTGGGCTCAGCGGTCCTGGTCGCCGTCTTCGCCCGCGATCCCCGACGCAGCTCGAGCACGCTGGAGCAGGACAGCGCCTCGCCGTACCGAACCCCGGTGCTGTGGCGCATCCACGCCGCCAGTGCCCTGCTGATCGTTCCCCAGTTCACCGTCTCGACCTTCTCCCTGGTCTTCCTCGTCGGGGCGCACCACTTCGACCCCGCCACCGCCGGGAGGGTCCTGGCCTGCGCTCAGATCGCAGGAGCCTGCACGCGACTGCTGGCCGGCTGGTGGTCCGATCGCGTCGCCTCCCGGCTGCGACTGATGCGCACCGTCGCCTTGACCGTCGGGGTCGTCACGGTTCTGCTGTCCCTCACCTCGCACTCCCCGGCCGCAGTGGTCGTTCTGGTCATCGCCGCAGCCGTGACCGTCGCGCCCAACGGCTTGGCCTTCACCGCGGTCGCCGAACACGCCGGGCGTTCCTGGTCCGGACGCGCGCTGGGCATCCAGAACACCGCCCAGAACGCCGTGGCCTTCGCGACCCCACCGGTCCTGGGCGCCCTCATCGGTACCGCCGGTCACGGCCCCGCCTTCCTGGCGGTTCTTCCGCTGCCGCTGCTGGCCGCCGTCGCAATCCCCGTCCGTGCGGAACGTTCCGACACCGACTCGGCCGCCGTCACCCCCTCGGCCGGCTCCACGACGGCCGCCGGGCACTGAACCACCCGTTCGACGCCTGCACGTCCTGACCGGTCATCGACGACCGGTCATCGACGACCAGCCACCGACCCGTCTGCACCGATGAGCTCCCGGAGGAACCCGTGGTTCACTTCCGCACCGTTCCCGCGATGACGAACACCGCTGCTCGTGCTGTGCTCGAAGCCGCCATCACCGCCGCCGACAGCACCGGCCGCAGCTGCGCGATCGCCGTGGTCGACGCCGCCGGCCACCTCAACGCCTTCGCCCGCATGGACGGGGCGCCGGTCATCGCGATCCAGGTCGCCATCGACAAGGCGTACACCGCCGCCGGCTTCGGCACGAGCACCGCAGCCTGGCACGAGACCATTCGAGACGACGCCCCCCTGGCCCTGGGGGCACCAGCGCAGATCGACCGCCTCATCACCTTCGGCGGCGGCGAACCGATCACCGTGGGGAACCAGGTGATCGGCGGCATCGGCGTCTGCGGCGGGCACTGGAGCGAGGACGTCAGCATCGCCCAGGCCGGCCTGCGTGTCCTCACCGAGCGATCACCGCACGTCTCCTGACACCGACCAGGCGGCGGACGAGGAGAACTCCGTGCTGGTCGGTCGGTGCTGGTCGGTCGGTGCTGGTCGGTCGGTGCCGAGGACGCCGGCCAGGAACGCGGTGCCCCGGGTGATCGCGGCCTGGGCGGCGCAGGTGTGCCGCAACGGGTTCAGGCCCACGACGTCGTGGGTGGTCCCGTCGTGGCGCACCGAGGTCACCGGCACCCCGACCGCGCGCAGCTCGGCCGCGTACGCCTCGCCCTCGTCGCGCAGCGGGGAGGCGGTGATCTGCGCGCGCTCCTCGGGGTCGGTGGTGTACTGGTCCCAGAACCACTGCACGCCCTCGCGGGCCAGGTCGTGGTCGGGGAAGACGACGGCGGCGCCCTGGGGGCACGATGCGCACCCGCACGCCGCCGGTGGGCCCGGCCTCGATGCTCAGGTCGGTGACGTCTGCGGCGGGCGGGGTGGAGTTGGCGTCGGCGAAGGCCTGCGCGGGTCCTTCCAGGACCAGCTCCACGGGCTCGGGCACGGTGGGACCGGGCACCGCCGTGGCGCGCGGTGCCCGGGTGGTCGACCTCGGTGCGCTTCAGCCCGGGACCGCGGACCCGGTGCGCTCACCCGCCTCGGCCTCGGTCGCGGCCCGTCCCACGAGCGCACCGAGCCGCGCCCACGCCTCGTCGTCCGGTTCGAGCAGGGCGTACGACGTCGGCCACAGCCCGCCGGGTTCGTCCAGGGTCGCCGACGGGCCGAACCCCAACGTCGAGCACCGCTGCGCGTCCGCCCGCCCGCTGCGGAAGAAGCACACGACCGTCCCCCTCCTCGTGTAACCGGGTTGTCCGTAGTACGGCCTCGGCGCCAGGCCGGCGGAGGTCGCGATCGCGTGCACCCGCCGGGCCGCGGTGCGGTCCGGTTCGGGCATCCGCTCGATCGTCGCCAGCACGTCCGCCTCGTCGGCGGCGGCCCTGGCCGCGCCGCGACCGCGCCGGGCCTGCCTCCTCAGCTCCGAGGCGCGCTCGCGCAGCGCGGCCCGCTCCTGCTCGGAGAACTGCGCGTCCCCGCCGGGCGGGGGTGGATCGGGTTCCGGCGGCATCGCTCCCACCCCTTCGACGAGGGTCCCGCGGGCCGGGTGCCCGCGCACTGGCGACGCTAGGGGTCTCGCCCGGCCGGGCGCTTCTCCGTTCCTGACCGGTCGGCCCGCCCGGAGCGTCCAGGTGCCGTGGAGACGGCCCGGCGCCGGGGCGAGACCGCACCGGGCCGGTGGTGCCAGGCTGTCGGGGTGCTCAGCGGTGCGCGGCTGGAGGAGCTGGCCCGGGGGCTGCTCGAGGTGCCCGGCGTCGAGGCGGTGGCGCTGGGTGGCAGCCGCGCGCGCGGTGAGCACACCCCGTCCTCGGACGTGGACCTCGGGCTGTACTACCGCCCGCCCCTGGACGTGGGCGCGCTGGCCCGCCTGGCCCGCCGGGTCGCCGGGCCCGGGGCGCGGGTGACCGCGCCCGGGGAGTGGGGGCCGTGGGTCGACGGCGGCGGCTGGCTCCACGTCGACGGGGTGCCCGTGGACTGGATCTATCGCGACCTGGACCGCGTGCAGCGCAGCTGGCGCGAGGCGTGCGAGGGCCGCTTCTCCTGGCACTTCCAGGTCGGGCACCCGCTGGGCGTGCCCAGCTTCGCCTACGCCGGGGAAGCGGCCCTGGCGGTCGTGCTGGCCGACGCCACCGGCGAGCTGGGCGCGCTGCACCGCGCCGCGGCCGAGTACCCGCCGCCGCTGCGCGAGGCGGTCGTCGCCGGATCCTGGGAGGCGCTGTTCCTCGTCGCCGCTGCCCGCAAGGGCGCCGCGCGCGGGGACGGCGCCTACGTGGCCGGGTGCCTGTTCCGCGCGCTGGCGCTGTGCGCCCACGCCCTGCACGCCCGCGCGGGGCGGTGGGTGGTCAACGAGAAGGGCCTGCTGCCGGCCGCCGGGCGGCTGCCGCGGGCCCCCGCGCGGTTCAGCGAGCGGGCCCTGGAGGTCCTCGCCGCCGCCGACGGCGGGCCGCCGGCGCTGTCCGCCGCGCTGGACGCCGCCCAGCGGCTCGTCGAGCAGACCCGGCGCCGCTGCGCGAGCGGTTGACGGTTCCCCGCTTCCCCGGTTCCCCGGTTCCCCGGTTCACGCGAGGCGGGACCCGGCCGGGACCGCCCCGGTCGAGGCGGCGGGCGCGGGGGTGCGGCGCCGTGCCCACCGCCGCGCCAGGCGGTGCACCACCAGGGCCGCGGCGGCGGCGAGCAGCAGGGTGCCTGCGGAGCTCAGGAGCAGGGAGGGACGCCCGCGGTCGGCGCGCGGCACCACGGGGGTGAGCTCGGCGCTGCACCAGCCCGGTGGCCAGCTGGAAGTCGACGACCGCGTAGTTCCCGGCGCCGGTGGGCACCCGGGTGGCGGGCCGCACCGCACCGGTGGCCAGGTCCACGCGCGAGACGGTGAAGTCCACGGACGTGGCGGAGCTGCTGGCCCCGACGTCCTGCACGAGCACCTCGCCGTCCGAGCGCCACGCCAGCAGCGCGTCGGCGCTCACCGGCGCGGGCACCGCCTCGCGCGGGTCGCCGGAGACGGCGAGGAAGTCCACGCGCCGGTCGCCCTGCACGGCCAGCAGCCGCCCGTCGGGGGAGAAGGCCACCCCGGCGCTGAGCACGTCACCGGCGCGCGGCGGGGTCAGGGTGCGCAGCACGGGCCCGTCCGCCGCGCGCACCTCGATCGCGTCGCTGCTGCGCTGCACGGCCAGCAGCGCCCCGTCGGGGGAGAAGGCCGCCGAGATCGCGTCCTCCCCCGGCACGGGCACCGCGCGGCCACCGGCCACGTCCAGGACCAGCAGCTGCCCGGCGCGGCCGGGGCCGCCGAAGGGGTGTGCGGGGCCGGTGGGTGAGAGGTACGCCAGGCGGCGGGAGTCCGGCGACCACGCCAGGGGCAGCACGGCCCCGGGCCGGGGCCGCGTCGCCCTGGGTGTCGGGGGCGCCGCGCTCCATCGCGCTGCGCAGGAGGCGGGCGCTGGCACCGTCCGCACCGAGGGCGAGGGCCTGCGGCAGGTCCAGGAACTCCACGCCCAGGCCCTGCTGGTACACCGCCAGGACCCGTCCGGGCGGAGCGGCCTCCAGGGGGCCGGTGCGGTAGCTGTACCCGGGCAGCCGCGCGGGCACGCTCACCGGGCCCGTCGTCGGTGCGCCGGCGGGCAGCACGGCCGGCGCACCGACGACGACCAGCACGACCACGGCGGTGAGCAGCGCGGCGCGGCGCGGGCGGTCCACCCCGCCAGGGTGGCGCGCGGACGGGCCGCTGTCAGCGGTGCGCGGGTGAACCCCGGGTGAGCGCAGGGTGGGCGTGCACCCGCCCGGCGCCCCTCGGACGTCCAGAGCATCCACTTGCCGATGTGGCATGTGGATGCTCAAGGTCGAGCCATGGATGACGACGCCACCGGGGCCCGGGCCGCCGCTCAGGTCGAGCAGGTCCGCCGCGCCCGCCTCGCGGCCGGCCGCCCCACCCCGCCGCGCACCGTGTCCGCCGCGTCCGCCGCGTCCGCCGCGTCCGCCGCGTCCGCCGCGTCCGCCCTGTGCGCCGGCGGCGGGGTGGCGCTGGTCGCCCAGGGCGAGCCCGGCGTGCAGCACCTGCTGTTCCTGGCGGCCGGCCCGCTGTGCTTCGCGGCCGCCCACCTGCTGCCCACGGCCGCGCGCCGCCGCCGCGGCCTGCACGGCTACCGAGGCTGGGGCCGCACGGAGAACACCACCTTCCTGCTGTGCGCGGCGGTGCTGGTGGTCTGCGGGTTCAGCGCCGGCACCGAGCTGGCGTGGATCTTCGCCGGGCTGGGCGTGGCCGCGGGCGCGGCCTGGTACGCGATGCTGCGCGGAGCGCTGGTGGCCGGGGGACGGGTGCGTCCCTGATGGCCGCCACCGCCACCGGCAGCGACGGGGTGGGCGGGGCGGACGGCGCGGCGCCCGTGCTGGAGGAGACCTTCACCTCCGCCGTCCGGCTGCGCATCTGCGCGTACCTGTCCGGGTGCGAGGAGGCCGACTTCAAGGCGGTGCAGGAGTACTGCGGGCTGAGCCAGCCGAACCTGTCCAAGAACGTCACCGTCCTGGCCGAGCGCGGCTACGTCGAGGTCGGCAAGGTCGCCTCCGGCCGCTACACCAAGACCCGCCTGCGCCTGACCGCCACCGGGCAGAGCGTCCTGGACGCGCACGTCGCGGCGCTGCAGCAGATCGTCGACAGCGCCCGCGCGCACCGCACCCGCGGCTGAGGCGCGTCCTCGACCGCTGCGACCGGCGCGAGGCTCGGGCAGGCCGGCCCTCGCGCCGACCCCCGCCCCGCCGGGCTCAGCGGGTCAGGCCGAGGGTCGCGATGAGGTCCTCGTGCAGCTCGAACCACACCCGGTGGCAGGAGTCGCGGTCGGTCCCGGTGATCCACGCGGCCTGCGCGCCCGCCCGGGCCAGGGCGGTGCTGAAGCGCCGGTGGTACCCGGCGAACCGCTCCAGGTGGGCGGTCAGGCGTTCCTCGACCCCCGCCAGGGCCGCCGCGGCGCCCCGCAGCGCGGCGAGCGCGTCGGCGAGGGCGGGGCGGTGCCCGCCGATGCCCAGCTCGGCCAGCTGCCAGGCCGTGCACGTCGCGGCCACCACGTCGTTGAGCGGCAGGAAGTCCTCGTGCGCGGCCTCCACGGCCGCCCGGGCGCCGACCGCGTCGAGCTCGGCCGCCAGCAGCCGCTCGCCGTGGGCCTTGCCGGGCTCGGTCAGCGACCAGCCCTCGCCGTCGGCCCAGGCGGTGACGACGGTCCAGCCGCGGGCGCGGGCGTCCAGGAGGACCTCGCGCACCTCGTCCTCGGCCAGCTGCAGGCGCGCGGCGGTGCGCGGCACGTCGGTCCAGCCCGCGGTCCGCACGGCGTGCAGCACCCGCAGCCCGGTGGGGGAGGCGTGGCTCACCGGTCCTCCTCGGGGTCGGCGGCGGCGACGGTGCCCGCGCTCCCGTCGACGACGACGCGGCGGCCGTCGGTCAGCACGCCCCTGGCGCCGGGGACGGCCAGGACGGCCGGGACGCCGAACTCGCGCGCCACGATCGCGGCGTGGGCGAGCAGCCCGCCGGTCTCGGTCACCACGGCCGCGGCGCGGGCCAGCAGGGGCGTCCAGGCCGGCGAGGTGGTGCGGCAGACGAGCACCTCGCCCGCGGCGAAGCGGGCGAAGCCGTCCAGCCCCTCGACGACCCGCGCCGGTCCCTCGGCGGTGCCGGGGCTGGCGGCGGTGCCCCTCGCCAGGAGCCGGCCGCGCGCCCGCGCGCCGCGCCGGGCGAGGCCGGGGGTGGTGACGGGGCGGGACTGCAGCAGCCAGAGCGTGCCGCCGGCGATCGCCCACTCCACGTCCTGCGGGCACCCGAACACCTCCTCGACCCGGCGGGCGGTCCCGGCCAGGTGCAGGACCTGCGCCGGCGTCAGGGGCCGGCTGCGGGCCCCGGCGCGGCAGGTGGCGGTGCCGCCCTCGACCGTCCAGGTCCACGGGGTCACCGTCCCGCCCACGACCGCCTCGCCCGGGCCGCGGGCGGCCTCGACGACGACCTGGCGCGCCCCGGTGAGCGGGTGCCGGGTGAACACCGCGCCGGCGACCTCGGCGGGGACCGCGGCCTGCACGACCACGGGCACCGCCGCGGCCGGCTGCCGCCCCAGCCGGGCGGCGTACGCGACGGCTCCCGGGCCCGTGCCCGAGGCGGCGGCCCGGCGCACCTGCGCGACCACCTCCGCCGGGTCGGTGACCTCGAGAGCGGTGTGCAGCTGGCCGGCGAACGACGCCTCGGCCCCGTCCTCGGCCAGCGCGGACGAGCGCACCGCCACCGGCCCCGCGAGCCGCCGGCGCAGCACCGCGGCGAGCTCGCCGACCCAGCCGTCGGTGCCCAGCGGGTCGGTGACCACGACCCCGGGCGGGACGTCGAAGCCCGCGCGCACCAGGCGCGCCAGGTTCGCGGCCTTGCCCCCGCACCGCTCGTCCGCCTCCTCCAGGGGGACCAGCACCGCTCAGCGCTCCGCGGGCGAGTCGCCGGCGCGGGACAGCACCCGGTGCAGGCGCTGCTGGGCGGCCTGCGCCGAGCCCAGCCCGAGCGGCTCCGCGATCTGCTGCCACGTCATGCCGGCCCCGCGGGCGGCGAACAGCAGGGCGGACTCCAGCTGGTCGAGCTCGGCCCGGGCGGGGGCGAGCAGCCGCAGCGCGGCGTCCAGGACGACCGGGTCGGCGCCGGCGGCGTCGCGCGCGGTCCACGCCGCGAACCGGACGAGGTCGGTGTCGGAGGCCGGCTGGTGGGGGTGCTGCCAGGGCCGGGGGGCGAGGGCGGCGGCACCGGCCCGGTGCACGGCGTCGCGGGAGCGGTCCAGGTCGGAGGCGTGGCGCTGGTCGTCGAGGGGCACACCACCACTCCACGGCATCAACGCCCCGTTGTCAACATCCTGTTGATGTGCGTGCGGGTGCGGCACGTGCCCCGGCCGGGTTCAGGGGCACCGCGAACGCGGACCCGGTCTGGGCGCCCGGCCGCGGGTCGCCGTGCGCCGGCCGGTGCCCGCCTGACGCGTGGGCGGCGACTCGTCCCGATCAGGGGAGCGTCACCGCTGCGCGGCGGGGGTCGCCGCGCAGCGGTCACGGGGTCAGCCGGTCACCGGATGGAGCGGTCGGCCTGCTCCAGCAGGGTCTGCAGGTCCTCGCGCGTGAGCCGGCGCGGCTCGGCGGGGTCGCCGCTGACGGTGTAGGCGGGGGCGTAGGCGGGCTGGTCGCGCTGCACGCGCCAGCTGTCGGCGAGGCCGCCGATGTCGAAGACGTCGTAGCCGATGCTCTCGATGAAGTCGGCGACGACCTGCTCGGCCGCCTCGTCGTCCCCGGCGATCACGAGCGTGGTGCGGTCGGGCGCCCCGGCGGGACGCTGCAGCTCCCCGAGGTTCTGGGCGAAGATGTTGTTGAAGGCCTTGACGACGCGGGCGCCCGCGAAGTGGTGCTGGACCAGCTCGCTGGTGGTCAGCTCGTGGCTGTCGAGGGCGGCGGTGTCGCCGTCGCGCTCCGGGTAGTAGTTGCAGGTGTCGATGACGACCTTGCCGTCCAGCAGGTGCGCCGGCAGGTCCTGCACGCGCCCCAGCGGGATCGTCACCACGACGACGTCCCCCGCCGCGGCGGCCTCCGCCACGGTCGCCGCGCGCGCCCGCGGACCGAGCCGGTCCACGAGGTCCGTCAAGGACTGCGGGCCGCGCGAGTTCGCGATGACGACGTCGTGGCCGGCGTCGACCGCCAGCTGCGAGAGGACGCTGCCGATGTTGCCGCTGCCGATGATCCCGATGGTGCTCATGGCTGGTGCAAGGCGGCCCGTGCCGGGGCGTATTCCGCGCCGGGCGCGGATCACCGGCACGGCGGGGCACCCGCACGAGGGGTCACCGGAAGGCCACGGCGAGCGCACCCCTGCGTGCTCCCGGTACTGCCGCCCGCTCCCGGCTACCGTTCCCGGGGTGGCCTCCCTGCGCGACATCGTCGTCGACGCCCGGCACCCCGCGTCGCTGGCCCGCTTCTGGGTCGCGGCGCTCGACGGCTACCGGGTCGCTCCCTACGACGAGGAGGAGCTGCGCCGGCTGGCGGCCCAGGGGATCGACGACCCCGAGGACGACCCCAGCGTCCTCGTCGAGGTCGGCCCCGGACGGCCGCGCTTCTTCTTCGCGCAGGTGCCCGAGGGGAAGGTCGTCAAGAACCGCCTCCACCTGGACCTCAGCACCACCGACCACCCCGCCGAGGTGGCTCGCCTGGTCTCGCTGGGCGCCGTCGTCGTGAGCGAGCACGAGGGGTGGGTGCAGATGCGGGACCCCGAGGGCAACGAGTTCTGCCTGCTGCGGTAGCCGCCGACCGTGCGCGGCACCAGGTCGACCTGCGCGGCGCCGCTGCGCACGACGCCGAGGACGGCCCCGGCCTCAGGACATCAGGGGCAGGTGCTCGGTGAGCCTGGTCACGCGGTTGCGGGGCCCGTAGACGGCCAGCGCGACGGGTTCGGCGTCGGCGTCGGGGACCCGCTGGACCTGCTCGGCGTAGTCCTCGTGGGTCTTGGCGCGGCGGGCGGCCTCGGTGAGGACCACCGCCGCGACGCGCTCGTCGGCGCGGGCCGCGCGGAACAGCTCGGTCACCACGGCGGCCGGCGCCGTCAGGACGGGCACGGGCAGCGTCGTGATGCCGGGGTAGGTGGTGCCGGAGGCGTCGGTGACGGCGGGTCCGCTGCGCCCGGGCAGGTGGTGCCCCACGCTGAGGCCCAGGACGGCGGCGGCGTTGACGGCCACGGCGACGGGCAGGTCCTCGCGGCAGACGAGGACGACCTTCTGCGTGGCCGGGGCGACCGCGTCCCGCCCGCCGCCCGCCGGCGCCGTTCCCGGCGCGATCTGCCCGGGGGCGCTCACGCGGCGGCTCCCCGCAGCCGGTGCGGCGGCTGCCCACCCTGCTGCACGTTCCCCACGACCGACCCCCGCCTCTCCTCGCGACGCCGGGCGTGTTCGCCCGACGCCGCCCACGGTAGGTGGCCGGTGGAGTTCCGGGCCATCGATCCGGACCGGTGTTCGGCAGGACGCGTAGAGCCCGGACACGGACCAGATCGACCAGCAGATCGTCGTGGAACTGCAGAGGGACGCGCGCCGCCCGGTGCGCGACATCGCCCGCACCGTGGGGGTGGCCGCCTCCACCTGCTTCGAGCGCATCCGCCGCCTGCACGAGACCGGCACCGTCCTCGGCTACCACGCCGAGGTGGACCTGGCCGCGGTCGGGCGGCGGGTGCAGGCCCTGGTCTCCACCCGGGTGCGCCCCCTGAGCGGCGGGGTCATCGACCGCTTCGAGCGCGAGACCAGCGCCATGCCGCAGGTGATGGCCGTCTTCGTCGTCGCCGGCGGGGACGACTTCCTGCTGCACGTGGGCGTGAGCACGATGGAGGACCTGCACTCGTCCCTGGTCGACACCCTCAGCCGGCGCAAGGAGGTCGTCGGCTTCCGCACCTCGATGATCTTCCGCCACCGCCGCAACCCCGCCGTGGCCCCGCTGCTGTGAGGGCGGGGAGGGGGCGAGCGCGCCGGCGACGTCTCCTCCCCCCACGAGCGGGGACGTCGCCGGCGCAGCCGCCCGGACGCGCTGTCAGCCCGCGCGCAGCTCCGAGGGCTGCACGCTGCGCTGCAGCAGCGGCAGGACGGCCAGCACGGCGAGCACGCTGGTGCCCAGCGCGGCGCCGACCAGGACGAGCAGGGGGCTCCAGGGCACCGCGACCTCGACGGTGCGCAGCACCGCGTCGCCGGTGGCGGCGTCGAAGACGGTGGTGCTGGCGGTGGTGCCCAGGATCCCGCGGGCGCCCAGGACCCCGGCCGTGGCGGCCAGCACGACCGGGGCCACCAGCGGCAGCAGCGTCTCGACCAGCACCGCCGCGTGCAACGTGCTGCGCGGCACCCCCGTGGCGCTCATGCCGGCCAGGACGCTGCGCCGGCTGACCACGCCCTCGACCGCGCCCACGACCAGGCCAGCCGCCGCGATGACCGCGGCGATGACGAAGCCGGCGTCCACCAGGGCCAGCGTCTGGGCGTACGAGCTGGCCGGGTCCGGCACGGCGAGCAGGTCCGCCCGAACCCCCTGGTTCAGGGCGGCCAGCAGCACCACGACCAGCAGCGCGGCGTGCGTGCGGGCCGCGGTCGTGGGCGCGGCCACCAGCCGGCGCCCGGCCAGCAGCAGCGCCGGGCGGCGCACCCGCGCGGCCAGCGCGGCGCCCACCGCGGCGGCCAGCGCCCCGGTGCCCAGCAGCAGCCCCACCGCCGTGGCCAGCAGCAGCGCGGTGAACAGCAGCCCGCTCACCTGGGGCGCGGCGTCCTGCAGGCCCAGCAGTTCCAGCAGGGCGGTGAAACCGGCCGTGCCGGCGGTGCCCACGGCCAGCAGGACCACCGGCAGCACCCGCACCGGGCGCTGCTGCTCGCGGCGCACCACGCCGAAGGGCGTCACCGCCACCCGCCGCATGCTCAGCACCGCGAACAGCGCGGCCGAGACGGGGACGGCGACGACCACCGCGAGCAGCGCCGGCCAGGGCGGCAGCACGTCGGTGGGCAGGCGCCGCGCCAGGCCGCTGAACTGCTCGGTGACGGTGCCCGTGCTGCCGTTGTCGTAGGTGACGGTGCGGTCCAGCGCCCACGTCGCCCGCACCGGGGCGTCCAGCACGGCGCGCAGCACGAGGAACAGCCCGGTGCCCGCGACCGATCCCAGCAGGGCCGCGACGCCGGTCTCGGCGGCCACGACGCGCACGACGTCACCGGGGGTGGCGCCCTGCAACCTCAGCGCCGCCAGCCGGCGCTCGCGCGCCGGGGCGCCGACGCGGGCGCACTGCCCCGCGAAGGCCAGGACGGGCACGCACAGCAGCACCAGCGCGGCGACCACCCCGGCGTGCAGGCCCGGCTCGTTGAGCGCGGCGGTGGTGTACGGGCCGTGCTCGGGGCCCATCCAGGCCACGGTGGCCGCGCACAGCAGCGCCAGCGCGGCGGCCCCGGCCCCGGTGGCCGTCAGGGCGATGCGGGTGCGGTCCCCGCGCCCGCCGGAGGCGGCGGTGCGCAGCACCGTCGCCCAGGAGGGGCCGCGGTCGGTGCGCTCGGGCGCGGTGCGCCCGGACCGTCGGCCGGAGACCTCGGTGGCGCTCACGGGGTGCTCCGCAGCGCCGCGGGAGCGCCGGGACCCGGGGTGCCGGCGAGGGGCGGGGGCCCCTGCACCGTGCCGTCGCGCACGACGACCTCGCGGTCGGCGTAGGCGGCGGTGCGCGCGTCGTGGGTGACCAGCAGCACCGTCGTGGCCGCGCTGCGCGCCACGCGGGTCAGCTGGGTCATCACCTGCTCGCTGGCCAGGGTGTCCAGGGCCCCGGTGGGTTCGTCGGCGAAGAGGACCTCCGGTTCGGTGACCAGCGCCCGCGCGGCGGCCACCCGCTGCGCCTGGCCGCCGGACACCTCCCCGGGCCGCTTGCCGGCCAGGTCGGCGACGTCGAAGCGCTCCAGCCAGTTCCGCGCGGCGGTCACCGCCTCGCGCCGGCGCACCCCCGCCAGCAGCAGCGGCATCGCCACGTTCTCGGCGGCGGTCAGTTCCGGCACCAGGTGCCCGAACTGGAACAGCACGCCGAAACGGCTGCGGCGCAGGCGGGAGCGGTGCGCCTCGGAGGTGTCGTCGATGCGCTGGCCGTCGAGGTGGACGGATCCGGCGTCGGGGCGCACGATGCCGGCCAGGCAGTGCAGCAGCGTGGACTTGCCGGAACCGGACGGGCCGGTGATGGCGACGACCTCACCGCGGGCGGCGGCGAAGTCGACGCCGCGCAGCGCGGGGGAGTTCCCGTAGGACTTCACCACCCCCCGCGCGGTGATCTGGTGGTTCACGGGGTGATCTCCTCGGTCAGTGCGGCGACGCGGGCCAGTGCCGTGTCGATCCAGTGCAGGTCGGCGTTGAGGTGTTCCAGGGCGTAGTCCGCGGCGAGGACCTCGGTCAGCGCGGCCCCCGGCGCGGTCTTGGTGCGCGTGTAGACGCGCATGCGTTCCAGGTGGGCGGCGCGCTGGCGGTGCAGGTAGTCGCGGGCGGCGTCGCCACCGGCGATCAGGACGGCCACGGTGACCTTCACCGCCAGCGGGTTGGCGACGAAGGGGCTGGGGGGTTCGACCTCCTCCAGCCACCGCTGCAGCTCGGCGCGCCCCTCGGCGGTCAGCGCGTAGGCGGTGCGGTCCGGGCCGCCGACGCGCTCGGGTTCCTGCTGCTGGACGAACCCGTCGCGGGCCAGGCGGGCCAGGGTGGCGTACACCTGCGCGCTGGCCAGCGGGCGCGCCGCGGGGAAGCGCGCGTCGTAGTGGCGCTTGAGTTCGTAGCCGTGCCGCTCGCCCGGGACGAGCAGCCCGAGCAGGACGTGGCCCAGGGACATGCCCGTCACTATGCATCACGTTGCTAGTGGCGGGCAATCCCCTCGGCGGCAGCGCTGCGCCGTCGGGGTCGGTGACCGCGCGGGGACCGGACGGGCGCGGGAGCGCTCAGGTGAGGTGCAGCGCGTCGGCGCGGCTGAGGTCGATCAGCCGCTGCGCCGCCGGCGGGGCGTCCAGGAAGAGGACGTCGCGCTGCCCCTCGTGCAGGCGCGCGGCGTGGTGCGTGCGCACCGCTCCGGCGGCGGCCAGGACGTCGGCGGCCGCGGAGACGGCCGCGCACGGCAGGTCCAGGGCCTCGCTGACGCGCCAGGCGGGCAGGGCGCCGCGGTGCTGGCGGTACCAGGCGCGCACGTACGCCCACACCCGCTGCTCCTCGTCGGTGAACTTCGGCATGTCCGCTCCTGTGGTGCGCGCGGTGCTCGGGCTGGCGGGGCTCGTGCTGGGGTCGGCGCTGTCGCGGTGTCTGCGCTGTCGCGGTGTCGGCGCCGCTGTCGCTGCGACGTGCGGCCAGGGTAGGCGGGCGATGTTTCCGGTGTGTGACGCGCGGGGCGCCCGGGCGCGTGCCGGTCGCCCGCGTGCCGGTCGCCCGCGTGCCGGTCGCCCGCGGGCCCGGGTGGTGTCGCAGGTGCCCCCTAGCGTGGTGCCGTGGCCGTGCTGGAGCTGCCGGAGCTGCTCGTCGCCGACGCCCGCGCGCTGCGCGCGTGGCTGGCGGTGCACCACGCCTCCTCCCCGGGGGTGTGGCTGGTGTTGGGCAGGAAGGGCGGGGCGCTGACCTCGCTGACGTGGCAGCAGGCGGTGGACGAGGCGCTGTGCGTCGGCTGGATCGACGGGCAGGGCCGCAAGCGCGACGAGCAGAGCTCGCTGGTCCGCTACACCCCCAGGGGGCGGCGCAGCGCGTGGTCGCAGCGCAACGTGGCGAACGTGGCCCGGCTGCGGGAGCAGGGGCTGGTGCTGCCGGCGGGCCTGGCGGCGGTCGCGGCGGCGCAGGCGGACGGGCGCTGGGAGGCGGCGTACGCGGCGCCCTCGCAGGCGCAGGTGCCGGCCGACCTCGCCTCCGCGATCGCCGCCGACGCGGCGGCGCAGGCGATGTTCGAGGTGCTGACCCGCACGAACCGCTACGCGATGATCCACCGCCTCGGGGCGCTCAAGCGGGCCGAGACCCGCCGGCGCAGGATCGAGGAGTTCGTGGCGATGCTCGCCCGGGGCGAGACGATCCACCCGCAGAGGGCCAGGCCCCCCGCCGCACCGCCACCTCCCGGCGGCGACGGCCCGCCGCAGGAGCGGGCCGGTCGGGCCGGCACCTGACGTGCAGCGTCCCCGGCGGCCCGCCCACCGCTCCCGGGCGGACGCGGTGCACGCTCAGCACAACGCGGTGCGCGCTGAGCCGAGCGCGGCGGGGTGCTCGCGCACTAGCTTCCCGGTCACGGGATCGAGGAGGAGGCGGCTGTGGCGGAGTTGACCCCGACCGAGGTGCACGACATCGAGCGCGCGAACGAGACCGGCCGTCCGGTCGTCGTCTTCGTGCACGGCCTGTGGCTGCTGTCCAGCAGCTGGGACCGCTGGCGGTCCCTGTTCGAGGAGGCCGGCTACGCGAGCATCGCGCCCGGCTGGCCCGACGACCCCGCCGGCGTCGCCGAGGCGCGCGCCCACCCGGACGTCTTCGCCCGCAAGAGGGTCGGGCGGGTCACCGAGCACCACCTGGCGGCGATCGCGCAGCTGCGCGTCAGGCCCGCGGTGGTCGGGCACTCCTTCGGCGGGCTGATCGCCCAGCGCATCGCGGGGACGGGGGCGTCCGCGGCCACCGTGGCCATCGACCCCGCCCCCTTCCGCGGGGTGCTCGCGCTGCCGCTGTCCTCGCTGCGCTCGGCCGCTGCGGTACTGAGCAACCCGGCCAACGTCCGGCGCGCGGTCACGCTGACCTTCGAGCAGTTCCGCTACGGCTGGGCCAACGCCCTGTCCGAGCAGGAGGCGCGCAGCCTGTACGAGGAGCACCACGTCGCCGCCCCCGGCGCGCCCCTGTTCCAGGCGGCCGCGGCGAACCTCAACCCGTTCACCGAGGTCGAGGTCGACGTCCACCACCCCCGGCGCGGACCGCTGCTGCTGATCTCCGGCGAGGAGGACGCCACGGTGCCGTGGGCCATCACCCGCGCCAGCTACAGCCGGCAGAAGCGCAACCGCGGCCTCACCGAGATCGTGGAGGTCCCCGGGCGGGGGCACTCCCTGACGATCGACTCCGGCTGGCGCGAGGTCGCGCAGACGGCGCTCGACTTCGTGAGCACGCACCTGCCCTCCGCCACCCGCGGGGATCCCGAGGCGCACGGCACCCACCGCTGAACCCGGCGGAGCCGGAACCCGTGCACGCCGGTGCTGGCCCGGGTCGCCGGCACCGCTCTACCCTGTGGCCCCGGCCCGGCCCGGCCCGCCCCGGGACCGGTGGCCGGGGTCTCGGGAGAACCGTCGCAGGGGCCGGCGAACGGCGCGGCGCGGGTGCGGGAGGGTGCGGTGGACGGAACCCACACCGGCCGTCGGCGGGTCGCCGACGGCCGCGGCAGCAGCGGCCGCCGCGGTCCTGCGGAGGCACCGGCGGCGGGGTCGACGCGGCTGCTGGACACCCGGCGCATCGCCCCCGGCGAGCGCCTCGAGGTGGTGCGCGAAGCCGTCTGGGGCCACGTCGTCGAGGTGGAGCTGGAGCACCACCTGCCGCCCGAGCGCGTGCAGGTGCTGCTCGGGCTCAGCCGGCTCGGCAGGGTCGGGGTGTGCTCGGTGCGCGCCACGGCCACCACCGTGCACCGCACCGCCCGCCTCGCCCGGCGGGAGACCGAGCCGGCCGTCTTCCTCGGGCTGCAGGTGTCGGGCTCCAGCCTGGTCGTCCAGCACGGGCGGGAGGCGGTCCTGAGGCCGGGGGAGTTCGCCGTGTACGACACCTGCGCCCCGTACACCCTGGTGAACCCCGCCGGGATCGACCAGCACTTCTTCCGCGTCCCCCGCAGCGCCCTGGGGGTGCCCGGTGCTGTGCTGCGCGACGTCACCGCGGTCACCGTCGGCGCCGACAACCCCGTCGCCGGCCTCGCCGCGCGCTGCTTGACGGGCCTGGCGGAGGACCGGCACCTGCGCAGCGCCCCCACCGCCCGTGCGGTCGAGGAGGCGACGCTGTCCCTGGTGAGGGCGGCGCTCGTGGGGCACCTGGCCGACGGCACCGCCGGGCGCGACGTCCTGCAGGAGAGCCTGGAGACGCGGATCACGTCCTGGCTCGACGCGCACCTGGGCGATCCCGGGCTGTCGGCGCAACGCGTCGCCGCCGCGCACCACATCTCGGTGCGCTACCTCTACGTCGTCCTGGCCCGCTGCGGGATCAGCCTCGGTGAGTGGGTGCGCACCCAGCGCCTGGAGAGGTGCCGCGCCGCGCTGGAGGACCCGCGCTCGCGCACCCTGCCCATCGGCGCCCTGGCCCGCGGGTGGGGGTTCACCGACCCCGGGCACTTCAGCCGCTCCTTCCGCCAGGCCTACGGCTGCACACCCACGCAGTGGCGCGCCGAGCACACCGCCCCGTGACCTGGACCGCCCGTTCCCGTGGGACGGTCCCGGTGGCGCCGCGCTGACCCCGCCGCGTTCACAGCGTGACGACGAGCTTGCGCGCGGAGACGCCGGCGCGCAGCCGGCGCAGCGCTGCGGGCACCGCGG
This sequence comes from Kineococcus indalonis, assembly GCF_009906395.1. Lineage (GTDB taxonomy): Bacteria > Actinomycetota > Actinomycetes > Actinomycetales > Kineococcaceae > Kineococcus > Kineococcus indalonis. The sequence goes on along the minus strand of NZ_JAAALM010000001.1, from coordinate 14,104 downwards.
CGAGCCCGTGGCCGACCACGTCCGCCGGCGGTGCGGGCCGGTAGCGGCCCTCGGCGAGCGCTGCGGGCAGGAACCGGGCGAAGACGGCCGGGCCGACCTCGTTCTGCGCCGGCGCCCCGCCCCAGACCGCGGACACGTGCACCCCCAGGGGGCGCACCGCCACCCGCCGCGCCGCGGTGATCGGGGTCGGGTGCGCCGAGGCGATGCGCCCCGTGCCCCCGGCGCGGCGCGCGACGGCGATCGTGCGCGGCAGCGAGCCGGCTCCGATGGCGAGCGTGCCGGCCAGGTGGCGCCCGCGCAGGGCCCGCACGACCTCGTGCACGACAGCGGCGTCGCGGTAGTCGAACACCTCGGCCGCGCCCAGCGAGCGCACCAGGTCGTGGTTCCGCGGCGAGGCGGTGGCGAGGACGCGGTAGCCGGCGGCGCGGGCGAGCTGGGTCGCGTTGGTGCCCACGCTGGTCGAGGCGCCCCACACCAGGACGTCCTCGCCGCGTCCGGCGGCGGACGCGGTGGGCAGCGCCAGGCCGAGCTGGTCGTCCTGGAACAGGCCGGCGGCGGCCGTGGCCGCGCCCAGCGGCAGCACGACCGCGTCGGTGAACGCCATCGCCGCCGGGATCGGGGTCGTCACCGCGGCGGCCAGCACGACCAGGTGCTGGAAAGCGCCGTGGGCGGTGCTGTTGCGGAACCTCTCCTGCCCGGTGGCCAGCCCCACGACGCGGTCCCCGGCGCGCAGGTCGCCGACCCCGGCGCCGACCTCGACGACCTCGCCCGCCACGTCGGTCCCGAGCACGGCGGGGTAGCGCAGCCACGGGTAGACGAACCGGCGGGCGAGCCCGGGCACGGCGTCGACGGGGTTGAGCGCGAGGGCGCGCACCTGCACGAGCACCTCCCCGCGCCCCGGTCGCGGTCGGGGGGCGGGACCGACGCGCAGCCCCGCGCGCGGGGAGTCCAGCCAGAGGGCCTGGTTCCCGACCTCGTCCTCGACGCTCACGCTGGTCCTCCCCGACGGCTCGGTGACGACACGGCGTGTCATCGCTCCTGCATCCTCGCACGCCACGACACGTCGTGTCATCACTTAGGCTGGGGCGATGGGCAGGTGGACCCCCGACGCGCGCGGGCGCCTGCAGCAGGCTGCGCTGGAGCTGTTCACCGAACAGGGGTTCGCCGCCACGACCGTGCCGCAGATCACCGGACGGGCGGGGCTGACGACGCGCACGTTCTTCCGCCACTTCGCCGACAAGCGCGAGGTGTTCTTCGAGGGCGATGCGGTCCCGCAGCTGGCGCGCCGCCTGCTCCAGCAGGCGCCGGCGGACGTCGAGCCGCTGACGCTGCTGCGGCACGGCCTGCGACAGGTGGGGACCGAACGCTTCGACGGGCAGCGCGAGCAGGTGCGCCGCCGCCGCCAGGTCATCCTCGCCGAGCCGGCGTTGAGGGAGCGCGACGCGCAGAAGCGCGACGAGCTCGTGGACGTCATCCGCCCGGGCCTGATCGCGCGCGGCGTCGACCCGCTCGCGGCCGCGCTGCTCGCGCAGGTGACCGTGGTGGTCCTGCACGTCGCCCTCGAGCAGTGGCTGGCCCAGCCGGTGGAGCAGGCGTTCGGCGACGTCTCCGACGGGTGCTTCGAGCGCCTGTCCTCGACGCTGGCGCCCGCCTGAGCGCGGGGGCGCTGGGGGCGCTGCCCCGCCGTGGTCCTTGCCCCCCGCGGTCGCCGGGAGCACGGTGGAGCCGTGCGATTCGCCGCGAGGACGAGCTGGCAGATCGGCGAGGGCGTCGACACCCACCTCACGATGGCCCTGTACGTGCGCGACGCCGCCGGGCTGGCCCCCCACGTGCTCGTCGAGCCGGCCGTCGGCGCCCTGCACCCGGCGGTGACCGCTCCCGCGCCCGGGCACGACGGGGCGTCCAGCGGTGCCGGTGTCGACCTGCGTGAAGCCGCGCGCGAGTGGCCCACCTGGTGGGCCCGCGCCCTGCGGCAGGTGCTGCCGGACACGGCGCCGGTGACACCGGAGGAGGTGCTGCGCGCGGCGCCGCCCGCACCGCCGCAGTGGCACGGGCTGGAGGACCTGCGGCGGTGCGCGCCCTGGCCGAGGGGCACCACGACGACTTCCTGCGCTGGTTCGACGCGGTCGAGCACGAGCAGGGCGACTGGTACCGCCGCCCCCGCCCCCTCTTCGGCCGCCGCGGGCGGGGTGGCGGCAGCGACCCGGGGCACCTGTCGCGCTTCGTCAACGGCTACCAGCGGCGGCTGGGGCGCGCGGTGCGGCCCTTCTCGCTGCGCCTGCGCCTGCTGCCGCTGGCGGAGCCGGTCGGGTGGGTCCTCGACGAGCACCAGGTCCTGCTCAGCACCGCCCTGCGTCGGGACGCCGACGCCCTGGAGAGCTTCCTCGAACCGGTCCTCTCCGCCGTGGCGTGAGCGGTGGGCTCCCGGTGCGAGCGCGCTCGACGAGCGGGGCGAGCGCCCGGGGTGCGGGGGCGCTTCAGGCGCTGAGGGTGAACCAGACGGTCTTGCCGTCCTGGTGCGGCTGCACGCCCCAGTCGTCGCTGATGTAGTCCACCAGGCTCATGCCGCGCCCGCTCTCGGCCTCGTCGTGGGCCTCGCGCGGGGCCGGTCCGGCCGGTTCGCCGTCGCTGACGCTGACCTGCAGGCCGCGGCTGCCGTCGCAGGCCACGCGCAGGGTGATCGGCGGGGCGGCGTGGCGCACGCCGTTGGTGACCAGTTCGGAGACCAGCAGTTCGGCGCCCTCGAGCACGGAGGCGGCGTGCTCCCGGCAGATCGCCGCGCGCAGGAAGCGCCGCGCTTCGCCGGCGGCGCGGGGGTCGAGGGGCAAGGTCGTCTGCACCGCCGGGGTGTTCTCACACACGGTAATTACTCTGCCACGGAAAGTCATCACGCGCGGTGCGCGCTCGCTCTGCCCGGCCCGCCCCGCGCCGACGCGGGCAGCACCGGCGCGGGCAGCACCGGCGCGGGCAGCACCGGCGCGGCACCGCGCGCCTCAGGCGGGCCCGCGCCGATCGGCCCCCTCGGGCTGCCACAGCTGCACCTGGTTGCCCTCCGGGTCCTGCAGGGAGGCGAAGCGGCCGTTGGGGTACTCCTGCGGGTCCACCTCCACGACGACGCCGCCGGCGCGCAGCTGCTCCACCATGGCGTCCAGGTCGGCGACCCGGAAGTTCAGCGCCCAGGAGTGCTCCGCGCCGCCGAAGTGCCCGGAGTCGTCCCCCATGGCCGCCAGGACGGTCGGGCCCGCCTCCTGCCACCACGAGGACTGCCCGTAGGACTCCGGCGGGGGGTCCACGCCCAGGTGGGCGCTGTACCACCGGGCCAGCTCCTGCGGATCGCGGGCCTTGACGAAGATCCCACCGACACCCGTCACGCGTTGCACGTCGCCCTCCTCCGGCTGCACCCGTACCTGAACCCGTACCTGGACCTGGACCTGGACCCGGACCTGGACCCGGATCTGGACCCGGGTCGTGCCGCTGCCCGGGCGGGCGGCTCGTGCCGGTCCCCCCTCACGAGCGCGCCGGGGTGCGGTGCTCCCCGTCCGCGGTGGGCAGGGCGGCGGAGGCCAGCAGCGCCAGCTTGTCCGCGGCCTCGGAACCGGCGTCCGGGTGGTAGACGACGAGCATCAGGTCGCCGGTGCCGTCGATGGTCAGCCGTTCCCGGTTCAGGGTCATGGTCCCCACCTGCGGGTGCTCGATCCGCACCGGGGTCCCGCGCTGCCCGCGCACCTCGTGCCGGGCCCACAGCGTGCGGAACCGCGGGCTCGCCAGGGACAGCTCGCCGGTCAGCTCGATGAAGCGGGGGTCGTCGACGTCGGTGCCCACGGCCTGCCGCAGGTTCGCGACGAAGCACTCGGTCACCTCCTCCCACTGCGGGTGCAGCACCTGCACGGCTGGGTCCAGGAACAGGTCGCGCAACTGGTTGCCGCCCTCGACCAGGCCGGGGGAGAGGGCCGTGGCCGTGCGGTTGGCGGCGAGGACGTCGAAGTAGCGGTCCTCGGTGAAGGCCGGCTGCACCAGGGGGCGCAGCAGCTTCAGCGCCCCGGGGGGCGGGACCTGCCGGCGCGGGCGGCGCCGGCGACGGCGGGGGACGTCCGCGGCCAGGGCCAGCAGGTGCGCCAGGTGCTCGTCGTCCAGCTGCAGCACCCGGGCGATCGACTCCAGCACCTGCACGGACGGGTGGCGGTCCCGGCCCCGCTCCAGGCGCAGGTAGTGGTCGGCGCTGATGCCGGCGAGCAGGGCGACCTCCTCGCGCCGCAGGCCGGGCACCCGCCGCACGCCGGTGTCGGGGATGCCGGCCCGCTGCGGCGTCACGAGCCCGCGCCGGGCGCGCAGGAAGGCCCCCAGGGCGTTCGTCGTCTCGCTCACCCGGGCAGCGTAGGTCGGCCGGGGGCGGGTCGAGGGGGTCCTGACGCACCCCCGGCTGCGCAGGGCCCTGCCCGGTGCGGGCGCGACCGGCGTCCCCGCGCCCGTCACGCTCGTCACCGGCGCCACCAGGGGCATCGGTCTCGAGACCGCCCGCCAGCTGGTGCAGCTGGGCCACGTCGTCCACGTCGGCGCGCGCTCCGTGCAGCTCGACGTCACCGACGACGCCTCGGTCGCCGCGGCGCTGGTGAGCATCGACGCCGAGCAGGGCAGGCTCGACGTCCTGGTGCACAACGCCGGCGTCCTGGAGGCCGGGCTCGACGGCCCCGCGGCCCTGCGCTCTTTCGACACCAACGCCGCGGGCGTCGTGCGCGTCACCGGAGCGGCTCTGCCCCTGCTGCGCAGGTCCTCCAGCCCCAACGTGGTCACCGTCTCCAGCAGCACGGGGTCCTTCTGGGCGGTGACCGACCCCGAGCGACCCGGGTTCGAGCTGCCGCTGGCCCTGTGCGCCGCCTCCGAGGCGGCGGCGACCGTGCTGACGGTGCAGTACGCCAAGGCGCACCCGGGCATCAGGTTCAACCCCGTGGAGCCGGGCACCACGGCCACCGACATGACCGCCGCCTTCGGCATCGGGCGGCCGGTGCAGGACAGTGCCCGGGTCGTCGTGCGGCTGGCGACCCTCGGCGCGGACGGGCCGACGGGGACGCTGCAGGACGAGCGCGGCGAGCTGCGCTGGTGAGCGCCCCGGGAGCCGGCCGTGCAGCGCCTGGCCGCTGCGCCGGCTCCCGGCGGGCGGGTCCGCGTCGACGGCGGGGACCCGTCGCGGGAGCTGCCGGTCAGGGCGTGACGGGCGTGACGGGCGTGACGGGCGTGGCGCCGGGTGCCAGGCTGACCCGGTGGCACCGGACGTGAAGGACGACCTGCACCGCTACCTCCAGGAGGCGCGCGAGGCGCTGCTGTGGAAGCTGGACGGCCTCGGCGAACGCGACGTCCGCCGGCCGCTGACACCCACCGGCACGAACCTGCTGGGCCTGGTGAAGCACCTGGCGGGGGTGGAGGCGGGGTACTTCGGGGAGGTGTTCCAGCGCCCCTTCCCCGAGCCGCTGCCGTGGGCCGGCGACGACGCCGAGCCGAACGCGGACATGTGGGCCACGGCCGGGGAGTCCCGCGCCGAGGTCGTCGACCTCTACCGCCGGGTGTGGCGGCACAGCGACGCCACCGTCGCGGCGCTGCCGCTGCACGCCCCCGGGCGGGTGCCGTGGTGGCGCCCGGCGGCGCAGCCCGTCACCCTGGGCCGCGTCCTCGTGCACGTCGTGGCCGAGACGCACCGCCACGCCGGGCACGCCGACGTCGTGCGCGAGCTCGTCGACGGCGGGGCCGGGGTGCGGTCGGGGTCCTCGAACCTGCCCGACGGGGACGCCGCCTGGTGGTCCGCGCACCGGGCGCGCCTGCAGGGGGTCGCCGACGGGGCCGAGCCCGCTGGAGGGTTCCCCGCGTGAGGTGCTCCGTCCTCGGCCCGAGCGGTGTGCGCGTCTCGCGCCTCTGCCTGGGCACCGCCACCTTCGACCGGCCCGGCGCACCACCGGCGTCGGAGCGGCGGGGGTCCTCCTCCAGCACCCGGCTCAGGCGCCGGGGTCGACCTCCCGCGAGGAGGAGCGGACCACCAGGCGCGGCTGGATGACCTCGTGGCGCGGCTGCTCGCGCCCGGCGATGCGCTCCAGCAGCATGCGGGTGGCCAGCCGGCCCATCGCGGCGCCGTCCTGGTCGACGCTCGTGAGGCCGATGAGGGGGTGGCTGGCCATCTTGGTGTCGTCGTAGCCGCACACCGAGACCGTGCGCGGGCTCAGGCCGTGGCGGCCGCCCGCCTCGGCCAGGGTGCGCAGGACCCCGAGGGCGGCGTCGTCGTTGCCGGCGAAGACGGCGCTGGGGCGGCTGCCGGCCTCCAGCGCCACCCGCAGCGCCTCGGCGGCGCGGCGGTCGTCGAAGGAGGTCTCCAGCACCTCGATGTGCTCGGCCAGGCCGGCGTTGGTCATGGCCTTCTCGTAGGTGGCGCGCCGCAGCGCCGGCGGCGTCCTGGACAGGTGCGCCAGGTCGGGGTCGTGGTGGGTCACGTGCAGCACGCGGCGGTGCCCCAGGGCCAGCAGGTGCTCCATCACCAGTTCGGCACCGCGCACGTCGTCGCCGACGACGGTGTCGTAGCGCGCGGAGGGGTCGTGCCGCCCGAGCTCGACCAGGGCGGTGCGCGTGGCGAAGCTCTCCAGCCAGGTGGGCTCGACCAGGGGGGACAGGGCGACGATGCCGTCGACCTGCCGGTCCGAGAGCGCCTCGAGCGCGCGCCGGCCGCTGGCGTGGGCGGAGTCCACCGGCGCCAGGATCAGCTGGTAGCTGCTGGTCTCCAGCTCCTCGACGGCACCGGCCAGGACGTCGTCGAAGAACGAGGTCCGGAACAGCGGCAGCATCACCCCGATGGTGGAGGTGGTGCCGCGCAGCGCCCGTGCCGCGGTGCTGGGCCGGTAGTCCAGCTCCTCGATCGCGCGGTGCACGCGCGAGCGCATCTCCTCGCTGACGCCGTAGGCGTCACGCAGCACCTTGGAGACCGCGGCGCGCGAGACGCCCGCCGCGGTGGCGACGTCGCTGATGGTCGGCCGCCGCGCGGCCCGGCGCGTCTGTTCCATGCTCACCTCCCTCGGGGCGGACGGCTCGAGCCGACAGTAGCGCGGTGCTCCGGTGCTGGTGCGGGACCGGTGCGGTGCTTGACACGGCACGCTGGGGAACCCATTCTGTAGACCGATCTACAGAACTCTCGACGAGGAGAAGCGCCGTCGGGTGCCGCGCCCGCCGCACCACCCGTCGGGACGTGCCACCCGTCAGGGCGGGTGGACCGCTGGAACGTGTCGAGAGCCCGTCCTGCCGCACACCCACGACCGTCTCGAAGAGGAGACCCCATGATCACCACTCGCGCGAAGTCCCGCGCCCTCGGAGCGGCCACCGTCGCCGTGCTCGGCCTGCTGCCCGCCTGCAGCGCCGGCAGCCTGGGTTCCTCCGACGACGGCGGCGGGGGCGGGACCACCATCACCTGGCTCACCGGCGCCGAGCAGGACGACCAGCTGCAGGCGCAGGCGGTCGTCGACGCCTTCGAGCAGGCCCACCCCGGCATCACCGTCGAGATCGAGGGCCGCCCCGGCGGCGGCGAGGGCGACAACCTCGTCAAGACCCGCCTGCAGACCGGGACCATGGCCGACGTCTTCAACTACAACTCCGGCTCGCTGTTCCAGCAGATCGCCCCCGCGAACAACCTCACCCCCATCGACGCCTCGACCGTCGAGACCGTCGACGATTCCTACCTGCCGCAGGTGTCGGTGGGCGAGGACGTGTACGGCGTGCCCTACGGCAACGCCTTCGGCGGGGGGGTCATGTACAACCGCGAGGTCTTCGAGCGGGTCGGCGTCGAGGTGCCCACCACCTGGGCGGAGCTCGTCGCGGCCGCCGAGCGGATCAAGGCCGCCGGGATCGCCCCGGTGGTCCAGACCTACCAGGACACCTGGACCGCCCAGCTGCTCGTGCTGGCCGACTTCCACAACGTCGCCGCCGCCAACCCCTCCTTCGCCCAGGACTACACCGCCGGGAAGGCGAAGTTCGCCACCGACCGCGCGGCCCGGGCGGGGTTCGAGCACCTGCAGGAGATCCACGACAAGCAGCTGGTGAACGCCGACTTCGCCTCCACCCGCGTCGAGGACGGCATGCGCGCCCTCGCCGCCGGCGAGGGCGCGATGTACCCCATGCTCAGCCTGAACGTCAGCACCCTGCAGGTGGTCGCACCCGACGCGGTGGAGGACGTCGGCTTCTTCGCCCTGCCCGGTCAGGACGCCGCCGCCAACGGCCTGACCGCCTGGTACCCCGACGGCGTCTACATCCCGAAGTCGACGACGGGGGAGGAGCTGGAGGCGGCGCAGCAGCTCGCGGCGTTCATCGCCAGCCCGCCCGGCTGCGAGGCCATCGCCACGGTGGTCACCCCCACCGGCCCCTACCTGGCCGAGGGGTGCGAGCTGCCGTCCGACGTGCCGCAGATCACCAGGGACGTCAGCGCCTACTTCGACGCCGACGCGCAGTCCCCGGCCCTAGAGTTCCTCTCGCCCGTCAAGGGCCCGGCGCTGGAGCAGATCCTCGTCGAGGTCGGCTCGGGCATCCGCACCGCCACCGACGGCGCGGCCCTGTACGACCAGGACGTGCAGAAGCAGGCCCAGCAGCTCGGCCTCGAGGGCTGGTGAGCTCTCGACCCCCCACCCGTCCGAAGGAGGTCCTGCAGGTGTCGCAGACGATCGGCTCCACCACCGGCTCCACCACCGGCTCGGCGGTGCGCCGCGCGCGCCCCCCGCGCCGGGCGGGCGACCGCGCCGGCACGCGCCCCGGCCCCTACCCGGGGTGGTTCTACCTGCCCGCCGCGATCGTCTACGGCGCGCTGTTCCTGATCCCCACCCTGCTCTCGTTCTACTTCGCCCTGACCCGCTGGACGATCTTCGACTCGGAGTTCATCGGGCTGGAGAACTTCGCGCAGTTCTTCTCCGAACCGGCGCTGACGCGCGGCTTCGTCAACACCTTCGTCTACGCGGTCATCACCTCCGGCGCCAAGGTCGTCCTCGGCCTGGGCCTGGGCCTGCTGCTCACCAGCCGGATCCTCGGGCGCGGCTACCTGCGCGCGGTCATCTTCTTCCCCGTCCTGGTCTCCTCCGTCGGGGTCGGCATCACCTTCCAGGTGCTGATGAACCCCACCAAGGGCGCCATCAACGCCGCCCTGGGCGTCCTCGGCATCGACGGGCCCGGCTGGCTGGTCGACCCTGCCCTGGCGCTGTTCTCGGTGGCGCTGGTGGACGTGTGGAAGGGCGTGGGGCTGGCCACCCTGATCTACATGGCCGGCATCGTCTCCATCCCCAAGGAGTACCACGAGGCCGCCCGGGTCGACGGCGCCGGCTCCTGGAGGCTGTTCCGCGACGTGGTCTTCCCGCTGTCCTGGCCGGCGACCTCCACCGTGATCACCCTCTCCCTCATCGGGGGCCTGCGCTCCTTCGACCTGATCTGGGCCATGACCCGGGGCGGTCCCGGCTTCACTTCCGACGTCATCGCCAGCGTCATCTACAAGCAGTACCAGGCGGGGTTCTACGGCCTGTCCACCGCCGGCAACGTCATCCTCTTCCTCGCCGTGACCGCGATCGTGCTCCCGCTGACGCGGTTCCTGGCCCGCAAGGAGGTCGAGCTGTGAGTTCCACCACCAACCCCGCCGGCGGTGGCCCGGTGGGTGGCCCGCGCGCGGCGCTGTACCGCTACGGCGTGGGAGGGCTGGCCATCGCGCTCAGCGTCGTCGTCTTCCTGGTCCCCTTCGCCTTCATCGTGCTGGTGGCGGCGATGGACGCCCAGCAGGCCGGCGAGTTCCGCTTCGCCTGGCCGCGCGACGTCCAGCTCTGGGACAACCTCGTCGAGGTGGTGCGGACGCGCGACTACCTGCTGATCATCGCGTTCATCAACTCCCTCGTGCTCACCGTGGCCTCCGTCGCCCTGACGGTGGTGCTCGGTGCCATGGTCGCCTTCGTCCTGCAGCGCAGGAGGACGCGCTTCACGGGGTTCGTCAACTTCCTGGTCCTGGCCGGGCTGATCATGCCCCCGGCGATCGTGCCCACCATCTGGGTGCTGCAGCGCGTGGGCCTGTTCGCCACCATGCCCGGGCTGATCCTGGTGGAGGTCGCCTTCGGGCTGTCCTTCACGATCCTGCTGTTCCGCGCGTTCATCTCCACCATCCCGCGCGAGCTGGACGAGGCCGCCGTGCTCGACGGCGCCGGCCCGCTGCGGCTGTTCTTCCGCGTCGTGCTGCCGCTGCTGCGCCCGGTGCTGGTCACCGTGGTGCTCGTGCAGTCCGTCAACGTCTTCAACGACTTCCAGACCCCGCTGTACTTCCTGCCCGGCGACGCCGGTGCCACGGTGCAGCTGACGCTGTTCAACTTCCAGAGCCAGAACCTGTCCAGCTACAACCTGCTGTTCATGGACGTCCTGCTCATCACGATCCCGCCGCTGGTGCTGTACCTGTTCTTCAACCGCCAGATCGTCGCCGGCATGACCGCCGGCGCCGTCAAGGGCTGAGCACCGCACCGCCACCCGCACCACCACCCGCACCACCACCACCCGCACCACGAGGAGCCCTCGCATGTCCCCCACCTGGCAGGCCAGCATGATCGCCGCGGACGAGGTGCCGCAGGCGCCGCTGCTGCGGCGCCGCTTCACCCTTCACGCCGGTCACGGCCCCGTCCGCGCCGCGCACCTGCACGTGACCGCCAAGGGCCTGGTCGAGCCGCACCTGGACGGGGCACCGGTCGGCGAGGAGGTGCTCTCGCCGGGCTGGAGCAGCTACGAGTGGCGCCTGCGCTACCGCACCCACGACGTCACCGCCGCCCTCGCAGCCGGCGGCAGCGGCGAGCACGTGCTGGGCCTGGCCCTGGGCAGCGGCTGGTCGCACGGGCGGCTGGCCTGGAGCGGCAGGAGCGCCCTGTACGGCGCGGAGATCGCCGCCCTGGCCCAGCTGGAGGTGGACTTCGCCGACGGCCACCGCCAGGTCGTGGTCACCGACGAGACCTGGCGGGCGCACCCCTCCGCGGTGCTCGCCGACGCGCTCTACGACGGGCAGAGCATCGACGCCCGGCTGCTGGACCCCGCCTGGGCCACCGCGGCCTCCGGCGAGGACGGCTGGAGCGCGGTGCACGCGGTCGACTTCGACACCTCCGTGCTCACCGAGCACATCGGCCCCCCGGTGCGCCGGCAGGAGGTCGTCGGCGCGCAGCGGGTGTGGACCTCCCCGTCGGGCAGGACGCTGGTCGACTTCGGCCAGAACCTCGTCGGCTGGCTGCGCTTCACCGTCACCGGCGAGGCCGGGCGCACCATCACGATCCGGCACGCGGAGGTCCTGGAGCACGGCGAGCTGGGCACCCGGCCGCTGCGCAGCGCGAAGGCCACCGACACCCTCGTCCTCTCCGGGGGGCGGGACGTCTTCGAGCCGACGTTCACCTTCCACGGCTTCCGCTACGCCGAGGTGGACGGCTGGCCCGGCGACCTGCGCCCGGAGGACCTGCAAGCCGTCGTCGTCCACTCCGACCTCACCCGCACCGGCACCTTCGAGTGCAGCGACGAGGACCTGAACCAGCTGCACCGCAACGTCGTGTGGAGCACGAGGGGCAACTTCGTGGACGTTCCCACCGACTGCCCGCAGCGCGACGAGCGCCTGGGCTGGACCGGCGACCTGGCCGTCTTCGCCCCCACCGCGGCCTACCTCTTCGACGTCTCGGCGTTCCTGCGCGACTGGCTGCGCGACCTGGACGCCGAGCAGGCCCACAACGACGGCATCGTGCCGTGGGTGGTGCCGGACGTGCTGAAGTTCTCCCCGCCGCACCCGCAGATGGCGAGGACCGAGGCCACCTCGTTCTGGTCCGACGTCGCGGCGTGGCTGCCGTGGACGCTGTACCAGGCCTACGGCGACCGCGAGGCCCTGGCCGAGGCCTACCCCGCCGCGGCCGCCCACGTGCGCCGCGTCGCCTCGCTGCTCTCACCCGCGGGGCTGTGGGACACCGGCTTCCAGTTCGCCGACTGGCTGGACCCGGACGCCCCGCCGGACGACCCGGCCGCCGCCAAGGCCGACAAGGGCGTCGTCTCCACCGCCGCCGCGCACCGCTCGGCGCGCACCGCCGCCGACATGGCGCGGGTGCTCGGCCGCGAGGACGACGCCGCCGAGTTCGAGGCGCTGGCCGAGCGGGTCCGCGAGGGGTTCGTGGCGCACTACGTCCAGGACGACGGCAGCGGCGGCACCACCGTCACCAGCGACTGCGCGACCGCGTACGCCCTGGCGATCGAGTTCGGGCTGCTGGACGAGCAGCAGCGGCGCTCGGCGGGGCAGCGGCTGGCGGAGCTGGTCGCCAAGGCGGGCCACCGCATCTCCACCGGCTTCGCCGGCACCCCGTACGTGACCGACGCGCTGACGAGCACCGGGCACCTGGAGGACGCCTACCGCCTGCTCACCGAGCGCGGGTGCCCCTCGTGGCTGTACCCGGTGACGACGGGCGCCACCACGGTCTGGGAGCGCTGGGACTCCATGCTCCCCGACGGCACCATCAACCCCGGGCAGATGACGAGCTTCAACCACTACGCGCTGGGCGCGGTGGCCGACTGGGTGCACCGCACCGTCGCGGGCATCTCGGCGCTGGAGCCGGGCTACGCGCGCACGCTGATCGCCCCGCGCCCCGGCGGGGGGATCAGCTGGGCCCGCGGTGAGCTGCGGACCCCGCACGGGCCGGTGTCGGTGCACTGGCAGCTGCACGAGGGTCAGCTCGTCGTGGAGGCCACCGTGCCGGACGGCACCAGCGCCCTGCTGCGGCTGCCGGGCGCCGAGGACGCCGAGCTGGCTCCCGGCAGCCACCGCGTGAGCGTCCCGGCACCCCCCGCGGGCCGGGCGACGACCAGCAGCGCCAGCAGCGAGAGCGCGGCGCCCAGGGTCATCAGCAGCGCGACCGGCACCGCGCTGTGCTGCCCGCCCAGCCCGGCCAGCGGGGCGGCGATGCCGGCGGTGCCCCACTGCACCATCCCCAGCACGGCCGACCCGGTGCCCGGGTGCTGCGGCACCGCGGCGCTGGCCAGCGCGCCGGCGTTGCCCAGCACCAGGCCGATCGCCACCATGAGGGCGAAGAAGCAGACCAGCGCCAGCACCAGCGGCGTGCCCAGCCACAGCGCCCCGACGAGCATCGCCAGCCCGGCGCCCAGGGCCAGCACCTGACCCACCGCGATGACGGTGCGGGTGGCCACGCGCCCCGCCAGGCGCGCGGCCAGCAGCGCCGCGGCGGTCATGCCGGCGGCGTTGGCGGCGAAGGAGACCGAGTAGGCGATGGGGGACAGCCCGTTCATCGAGCGCAGCACGAACGCGGAGGTCGCGACGTAGGCGAAGAGGGCGACCATCATCGCCGAGCACACCAGCAGGTGGCCCACGTACTCGCGGCTGCCCAGGACCTGCCGGGCTGCCGCGGCGAAGCTCGCCAGCCCACCGGCGTGGCGCTCCCGGCGCGGCAGCGTCTCGGGCACGACCACCCACACGGCCACCGCGGTCGCGGCGGTGATCAGCGCGATCGTCCAGAACGGCGCCCGCCAGCCCGAGACCTGCAGGATCACCCCGCCCAGCAGCGGTGCCAGGACCGGGGCGATGCCGCCGACGCCCTGCACGAGGTTCAGGGAGCGCACCAGCTGCGCTCCGCGGGCCAGGTCGACGACGACCGCGCGCCCGACGACCATCGCCCAGCCACCGGCGAAGCCCTGCACGAACCGGGCCAGCGCCATCACGGTGATGCCGGGCGCCAGGGCGCAGACGATCGAGGCGAGCAGGACCACGGCCACCGCGGCCAGCAGGGGGCGGCGCCGGCCGCGCTGGTCCGAGACCGGACCACCCACCAGCTGCCCCAGCGCCATCCCCGTGAAGAAGGTCGTCAGGGTCAGCTGCACCGCGGTGGCGGAGGTGCCCAGGTCGCGGGCGACGTCGGGGAAGGCGGGCACGTACATGTCGGTGGCCAGCGGTGCGATCGCGGTGAGCAGGACGACGGTGGCGATCAGCGCCGCGGGCACGGGCCGGGGACGCCCGGGCGCGCTCGCGGGGAGGGCCGTCGGCGCGGACGGCGTGGACGGGGTGGTCACGGGGTGCAGCTCCGGTTCAGCGGTTCGACGAGGT
>NZ_JAAALM010000019.1 GCF_009906395.1 Kineococcus indalonis | reverse complement strand
GTGCTCGGCACGGGGCCTCCTTCCCGGGGGAGCGGTCAGTCGGGCAGGGGGGTGGCGTCCCGCACGGCGGCGGTGAGCCGGTCCAGCAGGGCCGCGGCGCGCTCGGCGCCGGCGCGCCCGTCCTCGCCGAGCGGGGCGAGCGCGGCGCCCAGGGGCGCGGCCAGGGCGCGGCGGTGCTCGGCCAGGGCCCGCGCGCCGCGCTCGGTGAGGGAGACCAGGACGGCGCGGGCGTCGTCGGGGTCGGTGGTGCGGGTGAGCAGGCCGGCGTCGGCGCAGCGGGCGACCAGGGCGGTCGTGCTCGGCTGCGCGCTGCCCTCCAGGGCGGCCAGCCGGCTGACGCGCAGCGGTCCGCGGCGCTGCACGGTGCCGAGCAGGCGGCCCTGGGCGGGCGAGAGCGGGGTCGGCGCGGCCGCGGCGGTGGCGGCGCGGGTCAGCTCCGAGCAGGCGACGAGGAGCCGGGTGGCCAGCTGCTCGTCAAGTTGCATAGGGACACTATATGACCGTGCGCGCCGCCCGTCCACCCGCGGCCGGGGAGGTGGCAGCACGGCGCGGGGCGTGGTGAGGTGGAGCGGTGGACGCAGCAGCGGGCAGCGAGCAGGACCGGCCGGCGGACGGACCGCCCGCCACGGGCGACGAGGACCGCCGCGGCCCGGACCGGCGCAAGCTCATCGACCTCACCCGCGCCGAGCGCGGCGAGCCCGAGCGGCGCCGCTTCGTCGGCGTCGACCGCCGCTCGCCCGGCCCGCAGACGCCCGTGCCCGAGCTGGAGGACGACCAGGACGTGCCCCCGCGCCCGGAGGAGGACGCCGCCGACGCCGGTGAGGACCGCCGCTGAGCGGCCCGCACCGGCACCGGCTCACGCCAGGGCGCTGAACGCCTCCACGTCCCGGATCTGACCGGAGACGATGATCACGTCCTCCGCGGACAGCACCGTCCCCGGCGTGGCGTACGTGAAGCCCTCCCCGGGCCGGTGGTGCGCCACCACCGTCACCCGGTACGTGCTGCGCAGCTTCGCCCCGGCCAGCGTCTGGCCCACCAGCGGCGTGGGCGCCACCGTCTTGGCCATGGCGTAGCCGTCCTCGAACTCGATGTAGTCCAGCATCCGGCCGCGCACCAGGTGCGCCACCCGCATGCCCATCTCGTGCTCGGGACGGATCACCTTGTGCGCGCCCAGCTGCGTGAGGATCCGGGCGTGCGACTCGCTGATCGCCTTCGCCCACACGTTGCGGATGCCGAACTGCAGCAGCGTCGAGACCGTCAGGATGCTCGCCTCGAGGTTCGTGCCGATGCCCACCACGGCCCGGTCGAACTCGTGCACCGACAGCTGCCGCAGCGCCTCCTCGCGCGTGGAGTCGGCCACCACCGCGTGCGTGAGCTGCCCGGCCAGCTCGTCGACGAGCTTGGGGTCGCTGTCGATGCCCAGGACGTCGACCTGCCCGTCCTCCATCAGCTCCAGCGCCAGCGACCGGCCGAACCGGCCCAGGCCGATGACCACCACCGACCGCGGGCGTGCGAGCGCGGACCTCCTAGCCAATGATCGGCCTCCCTTCGGGGAACTCGTAGGCGCGACCGCGCTCGCGCAGGGCGAGCGCGGCACCCAGGGTGATCGGCCCCAGGCGGCCGAGGAACATCAGCCCCGCCAGGATGACCTGGCAGGAGTCCGGCAGCTGCACCAGCAGCCCCGAGGACAACCCGACGGTGGCGAAGGCGGACACCACCTCGAACAGCACCTGGTCCACCGGCGCACGGGTCAGCTCCACGATCACCAGCGTCGCCAGCACGACCACCGCCACCGAGACCAGCGCCACCGTCAGCGCCTGCCGGTACACGCGGTCCGGCACGGTGCGCCCGAACACCGCCACGCTGGGCTCGCCGCGGAACTCCGCGAACACCACCACCAGCAGCAGCGCGAACGTCGTCACCTTGATGCCGCCGGCGGTGCTCGCCGAGCCGCCGCCGATGAACATCAGCACGTCCATGACCAGCCACGACCCGCCGTTCATCTGCGTGATGTCGACGGAGTTGAAGCCCGAGCTGCGCGTGGCGGTCGTCTGGAACAGCCCCGCCAGCGGCCGGGACCACCAGTCCAGCGCCCCCAGCGTCGCCGGGTTGCGCCACTCGTTGACCGTGAGGAACACCCAGCCGAACACCAGCAGCGCCGCCGTCGTCGTCAGCGTCAGCTTCGTGTGCAGCGACCACTGCCGCGGCCGGTGGAAGCGCCGGCGCAGCTCCAGCAGCACCGGGAACCCCAGCCCGCCCAGGGTGCCGGCCACCATGACGGGCACGCACATCCACGGGTCGGCGACGAAGCCGGTCATGCTGTCCGAGCGCAGCGCGAAGCCGGCGTTGTTGAACGAGGACACGGCCAGGAAGCCGCCCTCCCACGCCGCCTCCCCGAAGGAGGCGCCGTAGCCGGCCACCAGGCGCGAGGTCAGCGCCACCGCCGTCAGCAGCTCCAGCAGCAACGAGACCCGCACGACGCCCAGCAGCACCGCGCGCACGTCGCCCAGCTCCAGCCCGCGCGACTCCGTGGCCGTGAGCATCCGCGAGCGCAGCCCCAGCCGGCGGGAGGCGAAGACCCCCAGCAGCGAGGCCGACGTCATGATCCCGAACCCGCCGACCTGCGCCAGCGCCAGGATGACGACCAGCCCGAACACCGACCAGTGCTCGCGGGTGTCGACGACGACGTGGCCGGTGACGCACAGGGCGCTGACCGCGGTGAACAGCGCGTCGACGAACGCCGCGTTGCCCGGCCCGCGCCGGGCCACCGGCAGCCACAGCAGCGCGGTGCCGAGCACGACGACGGCCGCGAACGCCAGCGCCACGACCTGCGCCGGGTGCCTCGTCAGCCGGCGGCGGCCGGGGAGCGTCCCTGTGGGGTCCACCACCTGCACTGCCTCCGCTCGACGGGGCCCGCGTCCGGCCCGGTGGTGATCAGGCTAGGGCAGCCGGGGGCCCGCGCCCGGCCGGCGCCCGGCGCGCGGGGGCCGTCCGGGGGTCGTTCAGGTGCCGTCGAGCTCCTCGCCGGGCACCTCCAGCAGCTCCAGCAGGTCCTCGCGGCCGAAGAAGCGCGCCGACTCCAGCGCGCTGGGGCTGCCCAGGTAGGGGTCGGCGTCGGCGGCCACGAGCGCGGCCACCAGGTCGCGGCGGCCGTTGACGACCGCCGCCGCCAGCGGCGTCTTGCCGTGCGCGTCGACCGCGTCCGGGTCGCTGCCGCGCTCCAGCAGCGCCCGCACCGTGGACTCGTGGCCGTGGTAGGCGGCCAGCATCAGCAGGCAGTCGCCCCGCGAGTCGGTGGAGTCCACCGGCACGCCCGCGTCCAGGTACGCGCACAGCTCGCGCGTGCGGCCCTGCCGGGCCGCCTCGAACACCCGGTGCGCCAGCTCCAGGGCGCGCTCCTCGCCGGCGTCGGCGGGCCCCACGGGCTCGGCCCAGCGCCCACCGTCCTCGCCCAGCCCGGTCACGGCGCCAGGGTAGGACCGCCGCGCCCGCCGTGCACACCCTCGCGCGCCCCGGGCGCGGCGGCGCGCCGGGGCGCTCGGGGGCGCTCAGCCCTCCTCGAAGACCGTCTCCACCGTGTGCATCGCGGTGCTCAGCCCGGCCAGGTAGGCGCGGGAGACCTCGTACACCGCGTGCCCGGCCTCGCCCACCCGCACCGGGTCGTCCTCCTCGTAGGACAGCACCGCGCGCAGCGCCCGGCCGGCCGCGCCGCGGCCCTCCAGCAGCGCCGCCCGCACCGACAGCGCCACGCCCGTCGTCTCGGCCAGCTCGTCCTCGGCCAGGCCCAGCACCGCCGAGACCCCCGACAGCAGGCCCACCGTGTACGCCACGTCCGCGTCCGCCGGCGCCAGCCGCGCGCACGCCCCGGCGCGCGCCAGCACCGTCGTCAGCGACTCGGTGTCCACGCTGGTCACGCCGCCCAGCAGCATGAGCACCACCCACGAGCACAGCTGGCGCCGGCCCAGCAGCACGATCGCCTGCCGCAGCGAGGAGATCTCCTCGCGCGTGCCGGCGTAGGCGGAGGACACCGTGCGCAGCACCCGCAGGCTCAGGCCGGGGTCGGAGGCCACGAGCTGCTCGATCTCGCCGATCGGGGCGTCGCTGCCGGTCAGGGCCCGCACCAGCCGCAGGCACACCAGCTGCGAGGGCGTCAGGCTCACCGACTCCAGCGTCACCGGGCGCTGCAGGCCGTAGCCCTGGAAGAGGTCGCAGCCGGCCGCGGCGCACCGCTCGACCGCCGCGTCGTCCTCGACGCGCTCGACGACCACCAGCGCCGCGGGGTTCACCCGCCGCACCAGCGCCAGCACCTCCTCGAAGCGCTCGCCGGTCGCCTCCAGGTCGATCTTGACGTACTGCGCGCGCCGCACCGCCGGCAGGCGCTGCTCCTCGCCGGCGAAGTCGTCCACCGCGATCCGGTAGCCCCGCCCCTGCAGCCGCTCCAGGCCCGCCAGGACCTCCTCGTCGACCTCCACGTCCTCCAGCAGCTCCAGGACCACCTGGCGCGGGGAGCACGGCACCGGCAGCTCGCCGGTGAAGAAGCCGCGGGTCAGGTTGAGGAACAGCGGCTTGTCACCGGCGATCTGGCCCACGCCGAAGTCGCCGAAGGTGGCGCTGATGACCTGCGAGGTGGCGTGGTCCTGCTCGGCGCCGCCGGACAGGCCGGCGCTGGTGCCCCCGTGCGCCCGGAAGAGCAGCTCGTAGGCGACCAGGCGGCGCTGGGCGTCGTAGATGCCCTGCCGCCCCACGCGCACGGTGGCGACGCCGGCGCCGGCGCCCTCCTCGCCGCCGGGCGGGCACACGTCGGCGCGGGACCGCGCGGTCACCGCGCGGCCCCCGCGCCGGTGGCGGCCCCGGCCGCCCGCGTGGTGCTCTCCACGTCGTCCTCTACGGCTGCCCGGGCCCGCACCTGAAGCCCCCTGCGCGCGGGGCTGGGCCGAACGGGTGCCGCGCGGGGCGCGGGCGCGGCCGTCGGCACCGCCGCCTCACACGGGGGTGCGGTGGAAGCGGGCCGCCGAGCGCGAGGGGGTGGGCCCGCGCTGGCCCTGGTAGCGCGAGCCGGACGCCCCGCTGCCGTAGGGGTCCTGCGCGGGGGAGGACAGCCGGAAGAAGCACAGCTGGCCGATCTTCATGCCCGGCCACAGCGTGATCGGCAGCGTCGCCACGTTGGACAGCTCCAGCGTCACGTGCCCGGAGAAGCCGGCGTCGATGAAGCCGGCCGTGGAGTGCGTCAGCAGCCCCAGCCGCCCCAGGCTGGACTTGCCCTCCAGGCGGGCGGAGACGTCGTCGGGCAGCGTGACCACCTCGTAGGTGGAGGCCAGCACGAACTCGCCCGGGTGCAGGATGAACGCCTCGTCCGGCTCGACCTCCACCAGCCGCGTCAGCTCCGGCTGCTCCTGCGCCGGGTCGATCACCGAGTACTTGTGGTTGTCGAACAGCCGGAAGAAGCGGTCGATGCGCACGTCGACGCTGGAGGGCTGGACCATCGACGGCTCGTACGGGTCGAGGACCACGCGCCCGGCGTCCAGCTCGCGGCGGATGTCGCGGTCGGAGAGCAGCACGCCGCCACGGTACCGCCGCCCGCCACCCCCACCGCCGCGTGCGCGAGCCGGCGGCCGCGGGGACGGGCTGGACCACGCCGCGGCGTCCGTTACAGTGGTGCCGTCCCGGCGAGCGCTGCCGGGTCACGCGGGTGTAGTTCAATGGTAGAACTTCAGCTTCCCAAGCTGATAGCGCGGGTTCGATTCCCGTCACCCGCTCAGGGACGAAGGCCCCGGTCCGGTGGACCGGGGCCTTCGTCGTGCCGGGGACGCACCACCGGCCCACCGCGAAAACCCCTGCCGCCGCCGGCGCCCGCGCGCGACGATGCCCGCGGGCACCGGGAGCACCGGCTCCCGGCCCGGGAGGGGGCGTCGTGCTGACGATCGGGATGCTGGGCGGGATGAGCTGGGAGTCCAGCGCGGAGTACTACCGCCTGGTCAACGAGCTGGTGCGCGAGCGCCTGGGCGGGCTGCACTCGGCCCGCTGCCTGCTGGCCTCGGTGGACTTCGCGGAGGTGGAGCGCCTGCAGGTCGCGGGGGAGTGGGGGGCGGCCGGGCGGCTGCTGGCCGAGCGCGCCGCCGGGCTGCAGGCCGGCGGCGCGGACCTGCTGCTGCTGTGCACCAACACGATGCACGAGGTCGCCGGCGCGGTGCAGGCGGCGGTGGGCATCCCGCTGCTGCACATCGTCGACACCACCGCCGCCGCCGTGCGCGCCGCGGGCCTGCACCGGGTGGGGCTGCTGGCCACGGCGTTCACGATGGAGCGCGACTCCTACCGGGAGCGGATGGCCGGGCACGGCGTGGAGGTCCTCGTGCCCGGCCCCGAGCAGCGCGAGCTGGTCCACCGCGTCATCTACGACGAGCTGTGCCTGGGGGTCGTCGACGACGGCTCGCGCGCCCGCTACCGCGAGGTCATCGCCGACCTCGTCGCCGCCGGCGCGCAGGGCGTCGTGCTGGGCTGCACCGAGATCGAGCTGCTCATCGGCCCGGGCGACTCCCCGGTGCCGGTCTTCCCCAGCACCCGCCTGCACGTCGAGGCCGCCGTCGAGCGGGCCCTGGCCGCCGAGCCCGCCGCCGAGCCCGCCGCCGAGCCCGCCGCCGAGCCCGCCGCCGAGCCCGCCGCGCCGGCCCGCTGAGCCGGGCCAGCCGGTGGTGAGCAGCCCCACCACCGGCGGCGTTGCCCGCGCCGCCGGGCGTGGGAGACCCTGGTGGTGAGCCCAGCACAGCTCTCGGACGAGGGGTGCCGTACCCGACCAGCGACAAGACGGCACCGGGAGGTCCCGTCGTGTCCTGGTCCGTCCTGGTCCTGTCCGGTGTCCTGGAGGCGGTGTGGGCCACCGCCCTGGACCGCTCCCAGGGCTTCACCCGGCCCTGGCCCAGCGCCGTCTTCGCCGTCGCCCTCGCCGCGAGCATGGCGGGGCTGGCGCTCGCGATGCGCGAGCTGCCGGTGGGCACCTCCTACGCGGTGTGGGTGGGCATCGGCGCGGTGCTGACCGTCGCCTACGCGATGCTCACCGGCGCGGAGCCCTTCTCCGCGCTGAAGGTGCTGTTCCTCGCCGGCATCGTCGGCTGCGTCGTCGGCCTCAAGCTGGTGCACTGAGCGGTGCGCCGGGCCCGGCCGCCAGGGTGGCCAGCGCGCGCCGCCCCCGCCGCGCCGCGGCGTCCGCGGCGGCGCCGGTGACGCCGGCCGCGCCCAGGCAGGCGCGGGCCACCTGCTCGGCCAGCCCGGCGCGCCGCGGCAGCGCGGTGACCATCTCCACCAGGTGCAGGCACGCCGCGCCGAGCACCTCCGCCGGCACCGGGTGCCCGCCCGGCGCGGCGGCCGCGGCCAGCTCGGCGTAGACGCCCCGCAGCTGCTCGCGCTGCTCGCGGAACGGCGCGAACACCGGGTGCCGGCGCACCTCCGGCGCCAGGTACAGCGCGCCCACGCCCGCCGGCCCGGCCAGCAGGGTGCCCACGTCCACCACGACCAGGGCGTGCAGGGCCGCCGCCGGGTCCCCGGCCGCGGCGCGCACCGCCCCGGCGAGGTCCAGGGTGGGCCGCACCGACGCCTCCAGCAGCTCCAGCAGGATCTCGTCCTTGCCGGCGAAGTGGTGGTAGAGCGAGGCCTGGCGGACGCCGACCCGCTCGGCGATGGCGCGCGTGGAGGTCCCGGCGTAGCCGGACTCGCTGAACAGGGCGGCGGCCGCGTCCAGGACCTCCTGCCGGGGCGTGCGGGAGGTGTCCTGCGCCCCCCGGGCCCTGGGGCGGCCGACGCGGTTGCCGCTCACCGTGCCGATGGTGCCACGGCCCGCTCGCGCCGGGCGGCCAGGGCGGCCGGCCAGGAGCCGTGGTGGGTGATGTCCTCCGCGCCGGCGGTGGCGGCCGGCTCGGCGAGGAAGCTGCGCACCGTGCGCCCGTCCTCCAGCACGGCCGCGCCCAGCGCCATCGGCTGCGGCACCGCGGCGGCGAGGGCGCCGAAGCCGGAGGCGGGCAGGCGCCACACCTCGCCCGCCACGGCCGCGCCCGACTCGCCCTCGGCGCAGCGCACCAGCCCCGGCTTGGGCGGCACGGTGTCCAGCGCGAACAGCCGGTAGCGCCCGCTGGTGCGGGCCGGGCCCACCGGGCTGGCGCCCGCCGCGACCAGCTCGTGGTTGAGGGGCTGGCCCGACAGGTGGGCGCCGACGACGAACAGCTCCACCACCGGGTCCGCCAGGCGCTGCGCCAGCTGCGCCAGGACCCGGTCGCTGAACGCCGGGCCGGTGAGCATGACGCCGAACGGCAGCCCGGCCACGGTGCCGGCGGGCACGGCCAGGGAGGCCATGTCGAGCAGGTTCGCGAAGTTGGTGAAGCGGCCCATGCGGGCGTTGGCGCCCACCGGGTCGGCGGCCACCTGCGCGATCGTGGGGTGCCACGTCGTCGTCGGGGTCAGCAGCGCGTCGGTGCCGGCCAGCGCGGCGCGCCCGGCCGCGCCCAGCTCGGCCAGGCGCTGCTGGTCGCGGAAGGCGTCCACGGCGCTGAAGGCCCGCCCGCCCAGCACGATCGCGGCGACGGTGGGGTCCAGGTCGGTGCCCACCAGCTCGGGGTGGGCGGCGACGTGCTCGCCCACCGCCAGCGTGCGCTCGGCGACGAACGCGCCGCCGTAGAGCAGCTGCGCCGCCTCCAGCAGCGGGGCGACGTCCACCTCGACGACCTCGGCGCCGCCGGCGCGCAGCACCTCGACCGCGGCGGCGAACGCCTCCGCCCAGCCGTCGGCGAGCCCCTCCAGGTGCTCGGCGGTGGGCACCGCCACGCGCGGGGCCGCCCCGGGCGCGGGCAGCGGGGCGCCGGTGCGGGCCAGGGGGTCCACGCCGTCCGGGCCCTCCAGCAGCTCGGCCGCGCGGCGGGCCAGGCCCAGCTCGCGGGCGAAGACGGTGACGCAGTCCAGGCTGCGGCAGGCGGGCACCACGCCGGTGGTCGGCACCAGGCCGCGGGTGGGCTTGACCCCGACGATGCCCTGCAGCGCCGCCGGCACGCGCCCGGACCCGGCGGTGTCGGTGCCCAGCGCGAGGTCGGCGAACCCCAGCGCCACGGCGACGGCCGAGCCGGAGCTGGAGCCGCCGGAGACGCGCTCGGGGTCGACCGCGCCGCGCACGGCGCCGTGGGGGCTGCGGGTGCCCACCAGGCCGGTGGCGAACTGGTCCAGGTTCGTCTTGCCGAGCACGACCGCCCCGGCGGCGCGCAGCCGCGCCACGGCGGTCGCGTCCGCCGCCGGCTCGTACGCGAACGAGGGCGCCCCGGCGGTCGTGGGCAGCCCGGCGACGTCGATGTTGTCCTTCACCGCCACCAGCGCGCCCGCCAGCGGCAGGGCGGGGTCCACCGCCGCCGCCTCGGCCAGCACCTCCTCCTGCGGGCGCAGCGCGATCCACACCTCGGGGCGGTCGGCCTCGGCGATGCGCGCGTAGGCGCGGCGCACGCGCCGGGCGAACCCCTCGTTCCCGAACCCGCCGTTCCCGAACCCGCCGTCCACGAAACTCCCGGTCACGCCGGCACCCCCGCCGTCGCCGCGTCGCGGTCGCCGCAGGCGCGCACCGAGAACAGCACCTGCCCGGCGCTGACCGCCTCGCCCGGTCGCACGTACACCTCGAGCACCTCCCCGGCCGCGGGGGCCGTCACCGCCGTCTCCATCTTCATCGCCTCCAGCGCCATGACGCGCTCGCCGTCGCCGACGCTCGCGCCCGCCCCCACCGACACCTGCCAGACGGTCGCGCCGAACGGCGCGGTGACCGCCAGCGCGCCCTCGGGCACCCGCACCGCCTCGGCGGCGGGCGCCGGGGCCGGCTCGGGCTTGACGTCGAACTCGCCCGAGGCGCGCCAGCGCTCCTTCTCCGCGGCGAACGCGGCCGCCTGGGTCGCGCGGAAGGCCGCGATCGAGCCGGCGTTCTCGGCCAGGAACCGCTCGTGGTCGGCCAGGGCGAAGACGCCCTCCTCCGTCTCGTACTCCCCGCGGCCGGCGTCGGTCTCCGCGCGCAGCTCCAGCAGCTCCTCGGCCGAGACCGGGTACCACTCGATGCGGTCGAAGAACCGCAGCGCCCACGGGTTCTCGCGGAACAGCCCGCCGCGGCGGAAGCGGTTCCACACCTGCACGGTCCGGCCGACGAACTGGTACCCGCCGGGCCCCTCCATGCCGTAGACGCACAGGTACGCGCCGCCGATGCCGACGGAGTTCTCCGCCGTCCAGGTGCGGGCCGGGTTGTACTTCGTGGTCACCAGGCGGTGGCGCGGGTCCAGCGGCGTCGCCACCGGGGCCCCGAGGTAGACGTCGCCCAGGCCGAGCACGAGGTACTGCGCGTCGAACACCGTGCGCCGCACGTCCTCCACCGAGCCCAGGCCGTTGACGCGCCGGATGAACTCGATGTTCGAGGGCGTCCACGGGGCGTCGTCGCGCACGCCGGCCACGTACCGCTCGATGGCCAGCTTCGTGGCCGGGTCGTCCCACGACAGCGGCAGGCGCACCCGGCGGGAGGGCACGACCAGGTCGTCGGTGGCGGGCAGCTCCTCCTCCAGCTCGCGCAGCAGCCCCAGCACCTGACCGGCGCGCAGCACCGAGGAGTCGGTGTGCACCTGCAGCGAGCGGATGCCCGGGGTGATGTCCAGCACGCCGGCGGGGCGGTGCTCCTCCAGGGCGGCCATGAGGGCGTGCACGCGCATGCGCAGACCCAGGTCGAGGACCTGCTCGCCGTACTCGGCGAGGACGTTGTCGTCGCCGTCGCGGCGGTAGGTGACGGACGGGCGGCCGGGCCGGCCGGGCAGCCCGCCCAGGACGCCGTCGTCGCCGTCGCCGCCGGCGATGCCCACCAGGGCCCCGCCGCTCGCGGCGGCCGCCAGGGCGCGCGCGGGCTCGGCCGCCTCAGCCTCGCGCACCGGCACGAAGCGCACGGTGTCGCCCGGGCGCAGCTGCCCCACCTTCCACAGGTCGCCGCTGGCGACGACCGCGGGGCAGACGAACCCGCCCAGGCTGGGCCCGTCCGGGCCCAGCACGATCGGGGTGTCGCCGGTGAAGTCGACGGCGCCCACGGCGTAGGGGGTGTCGTGGATGTTGGAGGGGTGCAGGCCCGCCTCGCCGCCGTCGGCGCGCGCCCAGCGCGGGC
Source organism: Kineococcus indalonis (assembly GCF_009906395.1). GTDB lineage: Bacteria > Actinomycetota > Actinomycetes > Actinomycetales > Kineococcaceae > Kineococcus > Kineococcus indalonis. Next base: position 9,232 of record NZ_JAAALM010000019.1, on the reverse strand, counting down.
GCGGGCCGATCAGCCGCACGCCGGTGCGCGCGGAGTTCAGGTGCACCTCGTAGGCGGTGGCGTAGAACTCGTCCAGGTCGGCGCGGGTGAAGAAGTCCGGCGCCGCGTGCGGGCCCTCGGTGACGGCGATGCGCCAGGCGGAGGTGTACTCCGGGCGCCGCGCCTGCGGGGTGGGACCGGCGACGGGGGCGGTGCCGGGGCCCTCGGGCGCGCCGGGGCGCAGCACGTCCCCGGCCTGCAGGGCGCGCCCGCCGTGACCGCCGAACCCGCCGAGGGTGAACGTGGAGGCGCTGCCCAGGTACTCGGGCACGTCCAGGCCGCCGCGCACGGCGATCGCCAGGCGCAGGCCCGGCCCGGTGGCCGTGCCGACGGCGAGCACCGAGCCCGCCGGCACGGCCACCGGCTCCCACATCGGCACCGCGGCGCCGTCGACGGTGACCTCGGCGGGCGCGCCGGTGACGCAGACGACGGAGGCGGTGGAGAAGCGCAGCGTCGGCCCGGTGGCGGTGACCTCCAGCCCGGGGGCGCCGGCGGGGTTGCCCACGGCCAGGTTCGCCTCGCGCAGCGAGAGCGGGTCGAAGGGCCCCGAGGGCGGAACGCCGACCTGCCAGTGCCCGAGCCGGCCGGGCAGGTCCTGCACGGTGGTCATCGCCCCGGGGGCCAGGACGTCGATGCGCGGGTCGGGGTCCTCGGTGACGTCCAGGGTGGAGGTGCAGTGGGTGGCCGAGCGCAGCGGCGCGTCCGCGGCCAGGTGCCGCAGCAGCCCGAGGTTGGTCACGACCCCGTCGACGCGGCTCCCCGCCAGGGCCTCGCCGAGCAGGTCCAGGGCCGCGTCGCGGGCGGGCGCGACGGCGACGACCTTGGCCAGCATGGGATCGTAGTGGGGGGTGACCTCCAGGCCGGTCTCGATCCAGCCGTCCACGCGCACCCCGGGCAGCTCCGGGAACCGCGCGCGGGTGACCAGCCCGGTGCTGGGGGCGTTGCCGCGCCCGGGGTCCTCGGCGTACACGCGGGCCTCCACCGCGACGCCGCGGGCCTCCCAGCGCCGCGCGAAGACGTCGTCGACGGCGCCGGCGCCGTCGCGCGCCAGGCGCAGCATGAGGTCGACGAGGTCCACGCCGTAGGCGAGCTCGGTGACGGGGTGCTCCACCTGCAGGCGGGTGTTCACCTCCAGGAACGCGGCCTCCTCGCGCACCGGGTCGTAGATGAACTCCACGGTGCCGGCCGAGCGGTAGGACACCGAGGCCGCCAGGTCGGCGGCGGTGCCGGCGATCCGCTCGCGCACGTGCCCGGGCAGGCCCGGGGCCGGGGCCTCCTCGACGACCTTCTGGTTGCGCCGCTGCAGGGAGCAGTCGCGGTCGCCCAGGACGGCCACGCGCCCGGCGCCGTCGCCGAACACCTGCACCTCCACGTGGCGGGCCGGGCGCACCAGCCGCTCCAGGAACACCCCGGCGGAGGAGAAGTTCGCCCGCGCCAGGCGCACCACGCGGTCGTGGGCCCCGCGCAGCTCGTCCGCGTCCGCGCACGCCTGCATGCCGATCCCGCCGCCGCCGCCGGTGGCCTTGAGCATGACGGGGAAGCCGATCGACTCCGCGGCCGCGACGGCCTCGTCCACCGAGGCCAGCAGCCCGGTGCCCGCCAGCAGCGGCACCCCGGCGGCGGCGGCCAGCTCGCGCGCGGTGTGCTTGCTGCCGAACGCGGTGATCTGCTCCGGGGTCGGCCCGACGAACGCCAGCCCGGCGGCCTCGCAGCCGCGGGCGAAGTCCACGTTCTCCGAGAGGAACCCGTACCCGGGGTGCACGGCGCCCGCGCCGCTCGCCGCGGCGGCCTCCAGCAGGGCGTCGGCGCGCAGGTACGACTCGCGCGCCGGGGCCGGGCCCAGGCGCACCGCGGTGTCGGCCTCGCGCACGTGGGGGGCGGCGCGGTCGGCGTCGGAGTACACCGCCACCGTGCGCAGGCCCAGCGCGCGCGCGGAGCGCAGGATCCGCCGGGCGATCTCGCCGCGGTTGGCGACGAGCAGGGTGTCGAAGCTCATGTCACTCCTCCGGCGCGGTGACGAGCATCCGCAGCGGTGTGGGGTCGAAGTCGTTGCACGGGTTGTTGACCTGCGGGCAGTTGCTGACGATCACCAGGACGTCGACGTCGGCGCGCACGGCCACGCGCTTGCCGGGCGCGGAGATGCCGTCGACGATGCCGAGGGAGCCGTCGGGCTCCACGGGCACGTTCATGAACCAGTTGAGGTTCGAGACCAGGTCGCGCGCGCCCAGGCCGTGCCGGGCGGCCTCGGCGAGGAAGTTCTCCCGGCAGCCGTGCTGGTGGGCGGTGTGGTGCCCGTAGCGCAGGGTGTTGGACTCCTTGCCGCAGGCGCCGCCGATGGTGTCCTGGCGCTCCACCTCGTTGCCGACCACGGTCATCAGCGCGGTGCCGAACTGGCTGCGCAGCACCGTGCCGGTGCGCACGTACGCGTTGCCCTGCCAGGCCAGGGTGTCCGGCACGCTGTAGCGCTCGCTGCGGTCGGCGTCGGCGAAGACGAGGCAGTCGGCGGACTGGTTGCCGCCGACGTCGACGATCGTCAGCACGTGCCCGGCGGGCACGACCGCCGACCACGGCGCGCGGGGGGCCACGCGGTCGTCGCGCACGAGGCGGCCGGGCACCAGGGGCGAGCCCCAGTCCAGCCGCCCGCTGCGCGAGGGGGTCTCGGTGCCGGTGCTCACAGTCCTCGCGCCTCCGCGTGGTCCAGGGTGTTCAGGTAGGCCCGGTGCAGCTCGGGGGTGGCGGTGAACCGCTCGTCACCGGGGCCGGTGGGCGCCGAGCGCCACGCGTGCACGCGCAGCGGCCCGACGGTGAACCGCGGTCGGGGGTCCAGCGGGTGCGCGGTGTTCGCCACCAGCACGACCAGCGGCAGCTCGGCGAGCAGGTCCACCGAGGTGCCCGGCCCCGCCGAGCCCAGCCAGCGGAAGCCGCCGTCCGGCTCCACCCGCACGCCCTGGAAGAACGACACGCTGGGGGCCAGGTCGCGCGGGCCCAGGCCGTGCTTGGCTGCGGCCAGCGTGAGCAGCGAGCGCCCCGAGGGGCTGGGGCCCTCCGGCGCGGCGTCGCCGTACTTGCGCACGTTCCACGCGTCGGAGGTGGTGCCGCAGAACGCGTCGTGCCGGCCGGAGCCGTCGGCCACCACGCTGGCCAGCACCCGCCCGTCCCCGGACAGCAGCGGGTGGCCCTGCCCGAGGTATGCCTGCCACGGGACCTTCTGCGTGTCGGCGACGTTCAGGCGCTCCCACGGCGCGAGCGCGGAGAAGAGCAGCACGTGCGCGCAGGCGTCGCCGGTGACGTCGGTGAACCGCAGCCGGGTGCCGCGCGCCAGGACCTTGGAGGTGTACCCGCCCGGCGCCACGGTCTCGGCCCAGGTCAGGGCCGCCGGGTCCACGTCGGCCGGGGCGTGCGGGGAGCTGGAGGCGGGCAGGTGCGGCATCCAGTCGGCGCCGGCGCCCGCCCGGGCGCGGGCGTCCTCGCGGGCCGCCAGGACGGTCGAGGTGTCGCGGTTCACGCGCTCTCCTCCACGGGTTCGGGGGAACGGGGGGCGACCTGCAGGGCGCCCAGGACGATGGCGCCGCCGTGGCGGACCCGGTTGCGCCGGTGCACGAGCGCGCCGACGGCGAGCGTGCCGGCGATGAACAGCACCGCGCTGTGCCGCAGCCACCAGGTGCCCCCGGTGAGGTCGTAGACCTCTGCGCGCGGCCAGGCCAGGTTGACGACCATGGCGACCTGGTAGGCGACGGCCACGGCGTTGACGGCCACGCCCCAGCGCCCCAGCGAGAACAGCGGCCGGCCGTGCTCGTCCACGCCACCGGCCAGCCCGCGGTGGCGCACGCGGTGCACCAGCAGCGGGACGGTCACGCCCAGGTAGGCCAGGTAGATCATCGCGATGCACAGGCTGGCCAGGGCGGTGAACACCGCGCTCTGGTGCCAGTTCACCGCCAGCGCCAGCGCGGCGCCGGCGCCGACGACCACGGAGGCGCCCACGGGGCTGCCGGTGCGCGGCGAGACGCGGCCGAGGACCCCGGAGAACGGCACGGCGCGCTCGCGGGCCATCGAGTACAGCATCCGCGAACCGGCGGTCTGCACCGCCAGGGTGCACACGACCACGGCGGCGACCACGGAGACCAGCAGGATCCGCCCGGGCACGTCGCCCAGGCGGGAGAGCAGCACGTGCGCCAGGCCCTGCTCGGCCAGCGACCCGTCGGTCAGGCTGGGCGCGGCGACCAGGCCGCCGAGCAGCAGCAGCATCCCGCCGACGCCGGAGAGGACCAGGGCGCGCACGATGGTGCGCGGCGTCGTGGCCCGCGGGTCGCGCGTCTCCTCGGCCAGCTCACCGGCGGAGTCGAAACCCACCATGACGTAGGCCGCCATCAGCGAGCTGGCCAGCCACAGGTACGTGTAGTCCCCCTCGCCCGCACCGGTCGTGGTGGCGACCACGGCCGGGCCGCGCTCGGCCAGGAGCAGCAGCGCGACGACCGCGGCCACCACGCCGGCGATCTCGATGGCCACGCCGACGGAGGTCACCACCGCCATGAGCCGCACGCCCACGACGTTGACCAGCGTCGTCAGGACCAGCAGCGCGATGCCCAGCAGCACCGCGTTCTGCGCCCCGGTGGTGGAGGTGGGCGAGCTGTCCGCGCCCGGGCCGCCGACGAGCTGGAAACCCGTCCAGATCGTCGGCAGCACCGCCTGCAGCGCGATGGCCGCCGTCGCGACGGTGAGGACCTGCCCGACCACCATCACCCAGCCGGTGAACCAGCCGAAGTCGGTGCCCGCCAGCCGGCTGGACCACTGGAAGATCGACCCGGAGATCGGGTACCGCGCGGCGAGCTCCGCGAAGCACAGCGCGACGAGCAGCTGCCCGGCGAACACGGTGGGCCAGGTCCAGAAGAACCCGGCGCCGCCGAAGCTGAAACCCAGCCCGAACAGCTGGAACACCGTGGTGAGGATGGAGACGAACGAGAAACCCGCGGCGAAGGAGGCGAACGGTCCGACGCTGCGGCGCAGGTGCTGGCCGTAGCCGAACGCCTGCAGGTCGTCGGCGGGGGCCCCGGCGGGCTGCGGCCGCTGCGGGCGGGTGGAGCGTGGTGCGGGGACGGTCATCGGTCGGCCCTTCTGCTGCACGCCGGTTCCTGTCGCTCGACAGGTAGTCGTGCCAGTCTGGCCGGGGCGCTGTTACGGAGGTGTTTCCCCGTTGTGAACTTCGGCGCCCGGGTGCGCAGCGCCGTCCCCCGCGCCACCGCCTGCGCCACCCCTGCGCCACCGCCTGCGCCACCGCCTGCGCCGGGACCCGGCACGCCCTAGGGTGACCGTGGCCGCCGGCGCCCGCCGGCGGCGGGCTCGACGACGACGTCGGAGGTGGGCGCGTGGCGCTGAAGGTGCTGTTCGTGGGGGGCACGGGGATCATCAGCTCCGCGTGCGCGGACCTGGCGGTGCGCCGCGGGGTGGACCTGACGGTCCTCAACCGCGGGGGGACCTCCTCCAAGCGGCCGCTGCCCGAGGGGGTGCACCAGCTCACCGCGGACGTGCGCGACAGCGCCGCGGTGCGCGAGGCGCTGCGCGGGCGCGAGTTCGACGTCGCCGTGGACTTCGTGGCGTTCACGCCCGAGCACGTCGCCGCCGACGTGGAGACCTTCCGCGGCCGGGTGGGGCAGTACTGGTTCGTCTCCAGCGCCTCCGCCTACCAGAAGCCCGTCGGGCACCTGCCCGTCACCGAGTCCACGCCCCTGGCGAACCCGTTCTGGGGGTACTCCCGCGACAAGATCGCCTGCGAGGAGCTGCTGACCCGCGCGTACCGCGAGGAGGGCTTCCCCGCCGCCGTGGTGCGCCCCAGCCACACCTACGACCGCACCTCGGTGCCCACCACGGACGGCGGGTGGACGGTGGTGGAGCGCATGCGCCGCGGCGCGCCCGTCGTCGTGCACGGCGACGGCACCTCGCTGTGGGTGCTCACCCACCACACCGACTTCGCGGCGGGGTTCGTCCCCCTGCTGGGCGAGCCCGCCGTCACCGGCGAGGCGGTGCACATCACCTCCGACGAGGCCCTCACCTGGGACGCGGTGCACCGCGCGCTGGCCCGCGCCGCCGGCGTGGACGACCCGCACCTGGTGCACGTGCCCTCCGAGGCCATCGCCCGCGAGGACCCCGAGCGCGGCGCCAGCCTGCTGGGCGACAAGGCGCACTCGGTGCTCTTCGACAACACCAAGCTCAAGCGGCTGGTGCCCGGCTTCGCGGCGGTCACCACCTTCAGCGCCGGGGCGCGCGAGATCGTCGAGCACCACGACGCGCACCCGGAGCTGCGCCGGGCGGACCCGGAGGCCGAGGCCCGGCACGACCGCCTGGCCGCCCGCTGGGGCTGAGCCGCCCCCGGCGGGCCCCCGCCCCGGCGCGCGCCGGGGCGGGGCGGCTGCTCAGGCCTCGCGGCCGTCGCGCCCGGCGCCCAGGCCGGGGGGCTGCTCGCCGAAGCTCTTGCGGTACCACACGGCCGCCTGGCGCTCCACGAGGAGGCGGGTCAGGCCGATGATCGCGCCGGAGGCCAGCGCCCAGGCGACGGCCTCCTTCCACGCCACGTCCGGGTCCTCCGGGTTGTCCGGCGGCGCCGACTTCGTGACGCTCACCCAGATCTTCTTCGTCAGGCGGCTGGCGACGCCGCTCGCCAGGATGCCGGCCCCGGGGCCGGCGAGCTTCCAGATGATCGAACCCATGGCCAGCACCCTGCCCTACAGCAGGTCCAGGAACCAGCGCAGCGCCGGCAGCAGCGCCGTGGCGGCGGCCCCGACGAGGGCGACGATGAGCACGACGGTGATCAGGCGCACCGCCCTGGAGGGGCCGCCGTCGGGCCCGCGGAGGTGTCGCAGCACGGTCCCATCCTCCCCGACGCCCGCGGCCGCTGCGGCGGGTAGGGTGTGGGCCGAACGACAGGGGAGCGCCGCAGGGCGCTGAGAGTGCGGGCAGCCGCAGACCCTCCAACCTGATCCGGTTAGCACCGGCGTAGGGAGTCGGGCCTTCCTCGACCCGCGGCGAGCAGCGCCGCGGGTCCCCCTCCTGCACCCAGGAGGTCCTCCGTGAGCACCACCCTCGACAAGGGCTCCGCCCGCCGCCGCGCGGCCCGCTGGCGCACCGTCGACATCGTCACCGCCGCCGTCCTCGGCGTCGCCTTCGGCGTCGTCTTCTGGGGCTGGGACCAGGCGTACAACGTCTTCAGCCCCGCCTTCAACGTCTTCCCCCCCATCGCCGGGCTCGTCGGCGGTGTGTGGCTGCTGCCGGCCGTCGTGGGCGCCCTCGTGGTGCGCCGCCCCGGCGCGGCGCTGCTGACCGAGCTGGTCGCCGCCACGGTGGAGGCCCTGCTGGGCAACCGGTGGGGCGCGGGCGTGCTGGTCTCCGGCGGCCTGCAGGGCCTGGGCGTGGAGATCGCCGTGGCGCTGTTCCTGTGGCGGCGCTGGAACCTGGGCGTCGCCGTCCTGGGCGGGGTGCTGGCCGCGTCGCTGGAGTCGGTGTACGAGTGGTCCGCCTACTGGGACTGGAGCGCCGGCTGGGACCTGCTGTACCTGCTCTTCTTCGCGCTCTCCGGCGCGCTGGTCGCCGGCGTCGGCGGCTGGGCGCTGGTGCGGGCCCTGGCGCGGGCCGGCGCCCTGTCCGCCTTCGCCGCGGGCCACGAGCACCGCGCCCGTGGCTGAAGCGGCCCCCGCGACCCCCGGGCCCGCGCCCGCCGCGCTGCGGGTGCGCGCCCTGGGCGTCACCCCGCCCGGCGCGGCGCGGCCGGTGCTGGCGGACGTGGACCTCGACGTGCCCGCCGGTCAGCGCGTGCTGCTGGCCGGGCCCAGCGGCTCGGGCAAGTCGACCCTGCTGCGCGCCCTCGCCGGCGTGCTGGAGGAGGGCGCCGGCGGCGAGCCCGCCGCCGCCGGCGAGGTGCTCGTCGGCGGCGGGCCCGCCCGCCCCGGCGCCGTGGGCCTGCTGCTGCAGGACCCCGTCGACGCCGTCGTGGCCGCCACCGCCGGGCGCGACACCGCCTTCGGCCCGGAGAACCTGGCCCTGGCGCGCGAGCAGGTGTGGGAGCGGGTGGCGCGGGCCCACGCCGCGGCCCGCTTCGACGCCGGGCGCGGGAGGGAGGTGGCGACCCTGTCCGGCGGGGAGCGCCAGCGCCTGGCGCTGGCCGGGGTGCTGGCGCTGCTGCCGGGCGTGCTGCTGCTGGACGAGCCGACGTCCATGCTCGACGCGCCCACCGCCGCCGCGGTGCGCGCCGCCGTGCTGGCCGCCGCCGCCGGGCGCACCCTCGTCGTCGTCGACCACGACCTCGCCGGGTGGGCCCCGCACGTGGACCGCGTCGTGCTGCTCGGCCGCGACGGCCGTCCCGTGGCCGACGGCCCGCCCGCCCGGGTGCTGGTGCCCGGCGCGGGCGGCGGCGAGCTGTGGCTGCCCGGAGCGCCCGCGCCGCGGCCCGTCGACGTGCCCGCCGGGCTGCTCGCCCCGCGCCGGGCGGTGGGCGGCGACGCCCTGACCGGCGAGCGGCTGGGCCTGGTGCGCCGGCGCCGCGGGCTGCGCCCGTCCCCGCCGGTCACCGTGCTGGCGGACGTGGACGTGCGGGTGCCCGCCGGGCGCACCACGCCCCTGGTGGGCGTCAGCGGCTCGGGCAAGTCCTCGCTGCTGGGGGTGCTGGCGGGCCTGACCCGCCCCACCTGCGGCGACCTGCGCGCGGCGCCGGACCTGGCCGGCGGGCTGCGCCCGCAGCCGTGGCGGTGGCGCTCGCCGGAGCTGGCCGCCCGCTCGGCGTGGGTGCCGCAGACCCCCGGGCACGCCTTCGTGCGCACCACCGCGCGCGCCGAGGCCGCCGCGACCGCCACGGCGCTGGGCCTGCCCGCCGAGCGCGCCGACGCGCTGCTGGAGCTGCTGGGGCTGGGGCACCGCGCCGACGTGGACCCCTTCCGCCTCTCCGGCGGCGAGCAGCGCCGCCTGGCGCTGGCGGGCGCGCTGGCCGCCGGCCCGGCGGTGCTGCTGGCCGACGAGCCGAGCGTGGGGCAGGACCGGCGCACCTGGGCGGTGGTGGCGGGCCTGCTGCTGGCCGCCGCCCGCGACGGCGCCGCCGTCGCCGTCAGCAGCCACGACGAGCCGCTGGTGCGCCGCCTGGACCCGGACGGCTCGGCCGCGGTGCGCCTGCACGCCGGCCGGCGCGTGCCGGGGGTGCCCGCGGGGGTGCCCG